>NZ_LANP01000026.1 GCF_000964595.1 Orientia chuto str. Dubai
GAAAGAAAGAGTATTAACTATAATAACATTAGCTAATTCTGGTATTGAGAAATTGGTATCATATAGTAACAATTTACTTGATTTATCGAAGTTCGAACAAGGCGAATGGTATTTGATATAGAGTTAAATAATTTTCAATTCATGTTAAAAGAAATAGTTGCTGAATGTAGTAAACTCAACGTAACTGAAAACCATATAATTAGTTTAAATTATGTGATCAAGCTGAAACTATGTTTGATTTGATTATGCTAGAATAAGAAAAGTATGCTAAATCTTATTTCAAATGCAATTCAATATTCAATCTGGCATGTTCTAATTACAGTAAAGCCATACAAAAATGGATAGAAGTATCAGTTGAGGATGAGGAATAGGTATACCTGAGAATGAGCTTGAAAAAATTTTTTACCATTTGAAGAAAGAGCAAAACTAAATCTAAAGCTTGTGGTGTGGCTTAGGTTTAACGTTGCAAAAGAAATTATATTAGCACATCATGGCGAAATTTGGGCTGAAAATCGCCCTAATATAGGAAGTAAGTTTATCTTTAGTTACCATTACAACAGCCAGAAGGAGGCTTTAATAAAGCTGTTTACAGTAAGAATGAAATTTTTCGTAAAACAGATGAAATGGAAAAATTATTGCAGGAATTTAGCTATGAATATCATTCTATAAAATCTCTTAAGGCGCTTGAGGAGCATATTAGAATCAATAAAAGTATTTTAATAGTTGATGATGATCAAAATGTTTTAGATACAATATCTTTGGATATATATGCTGAACGTTATAAACCCACTCCAGTTAACAATCCTTTTGAAGCTATTAAGTTGATTAAGGAGAATCCAGAATTTTTCTCTTTAGTGCTGCTAGATATGGTAATGCCTGGTAAAAATGGAGAGCAAGTTGTACGAGAAATTCATACAATAACAAAAATGTATAGTATACCCATTATTATTCTATCTGGTCATACTCAGACTTATGAAACTAAACATTTACTTTATTCCATGGGAGTAACCGCATTTATTGAAAAACCTTATACCTACAATGAGCTGCATAATATTATCAACAATTATCTCAAGCAAGCCACTATTCCACTTCCTCCCTCTCGTTTCTCTTAGTTAACTTTAATCATTATATTATATGAACAGTCTTATTCAGGCAAAGTTAAACAAAAATTGGATACTTTAAAGCTGGTAGAAAATTCCGAGTTTAATCACTCTGATATAGCATTACTATCGTCCATAGGAGATGCGTTTCCAGTATACGATTATATTACTTTAGAATCGATTGCTGGAGTTACTATTTTAAATAGTTCATCTGAATTAATAGCTAACTATATCTTAGTTCAATATTTAAAAGAAGTAATTGCAGAGATACGTAGAGCTGCAATAGCACTTGAAGCTAAGCAAGTTTTAAATGAACATTTGACAAGGTATTTAAAAGCCGAGTTCAACTTTTTGCTAACGAAAATAGCTTGCAGACTAACGCAAATCAAATAGATATAAGGGCTAGAAGAATAGAACAGCATTTAAGCAAGAGAAAAGAGTTAAAGCAATAGACAAATTAAGAGAAAGAGATGGATTACATAATACATACGTTTAGTGGTGGAGATATATTGTGGCAAATATTTAATGGCATAGGACGAGTATTTGCCTCAGATAGTGCAACTCCAGTAGGTCAATTCGCCCTAACAATAGGTGGTATATGGGCTGCAAGCAATATTTAGAGAAAATATCGGTATTTTCGCTATAGAATGGTTTTTTCCATCATTTTTTATTATCACGCTGTTATTTTCTCCAAAAGCAATGGATAAAGGATGAAGTATCGATGACTGCTCCAAGAAAAAGGTAGATAATATTCCGATAGGTGTAGCTGCTTTTGCTTCCTTTATCCTCTCAAATCAGCTATTACCTGTCAGAAATGCTTGAAACGCATCTTTTTATCAGCGGATAATAAAGGAATCTCTAGCAGAAAGACTGGAATCATGTTTGGAGCTAAAGCAATAGCTAAGATTAGAGACTTGCAAATACAAGATCCAATAACTTTAACTAATACAAAAGAATTTGTTAGACAATGTTTTATGAAGCCTTACGTTATAGGTAATATTTTAGGGAAAAAAAAAGCTGCTGCTCAGCAGACTAACGATATGCTTTATCGAACAACCTAATAATTTCGGTATTTATTATCGTGATGCTAGCTGTAAGCTTTAAAAGCTGTAAACAAGCTACTCCTTTAATTAAAGCCGCTATTAATAAGGAATTAAATGAAGGTCTGTTAACTAAGTTTGCAACTACAATTGGTGAACATTTTTATGATATAGATGAAATAGGCATTAAACTCTATAGTTTAATGCTTAAACGTATCTCAATGCTAGTAAATTAGTTTAACTGGCTATTGATTTTTTAGTAAGCTCTACTAAATGAAGAAAAGAGTCAGAGTTATGAACTGCTAAGTCAGCCATAACTTTACGATCTATAGTAATGTTTGCTTGCTTTAATCCACTAATAAACTGTGAGTAAGTAATACCATATTGTCTTACAGCAGCATTAATTCTTTGAATCCATAATGCTCTAAATTGTCGTTTACGATTGCGCCGGTCACGATAACTGTATTGAAGTGCCTTCTCTACTTTTTGAATGGCAATTCTAAAACAATTTTTAGCCCTACCGCGATACCCCTTAGCTAATTTTAAGATTTTTTTGTGGCGATTCTTGCTAACTTTACCTGATTTTGCGCGTGACATTTTTAAAACCCCTTATAAACTTATTAAGCACCGTAAGGCATAAGGTATTTAATGATATTTTTTGCATCTTGCCCTACAAGAGTCGTTGTACCTCTTAAATTCCTTAGCTGCTTCTTAGTTCTACGGCGCATAAAATGATTTTTCCCTGCTTGCGTTACTTTTAGCTTTCCACTTGAAGACAAGCTAAAGCGCTTTTTTACAGCTGATTTAGTTTTAAGCTTGGGCATAATAACTTTATCCTTTATATATATTTTTAAATTTATAACCTTCTTGAAACTACATTAATGCTAAACTAAATAAAAAAATCCTGTAGTGTCATAATCACTTAGCCTTAATTGAGGCTCAGTTTATCACATATAAGAACAATTCACAAGCATTTTTATAGTGTAAACTGATAATTTACTTAATTATACTATTTAAAAAATAATTTGTATACATTATATACTTTAATATACTTAAATTATATCAAATTATTTTGTAGATTTAGTAATTTTATAAAGCTTTTTATACAGGATAGAATGATATAAACAATATTATGTGGTTTATAATATTTATAATTTTTTCTACTTAAATTAAGTATAGAAAAGTCATAATTATTAATTTAATAATCTAAATTTTTGTATATAGAATCAATATTTTTAATTCACTAAAAAATAGTTTAAAAATGCCAGTAGAAACTTATAAATTTAATGCTGAAGTAGGTAAAGTACTTAATTTGGTAATTCATACATTATATACTAACAAAAAGATTTTTTTAAGAGAATTAATTTCAAACGCCTCAGATGCTTGTGATAAGCTCCGGTATCTTGGACAAAGTAATGCTGAATTATTGCAGGGTGATAGCAGTTTTAAAATTACCATTTCAGTAGATAAAGATAAACGTTATATAATTTTACAGGATAACGGTATTGGAATGAATAGAGAAGACCTAACAGAAAATTTAGGAACAATAGCTAGTTCTGGTACTCAAAAGTTTTTAGAACAGTTAGGCAACGATGCCAAAAAGGATAATATGTTAATAGGACAGTTTGGAGTAGGGTTCTATTCATCATACATGGTAGCAGATGAAGTTAAAGTAATATCAAAAAAAGCTGGAGAAAACCAAGCTTATCAATGGTCCTCTAAAGGAGAAGGAGAATATTATATTGAAGCTTGTGAAGCTGATTTTATTAGAGGAACAAAAATCATTCTGCATATAAAACCTGAATATGATAATTATCTAGATCATTTTCAAATAAAAGATATCATTAAAACTTATTCTGATCATATATCAATTCCTATATATTTTATAGAAGTTGATGGTAAAGAGCAGCAAGTTAACTCATCATCAGCATTATGGACTAGAGCTAAAAATGATATAACTGCTGAACAATACGAAGAATTCTATCAAAATATTGCGTATGCTGTAGATAAACCATGGCTTACTATTCATAATAAAGCTGAAGGAGTAATAGAATTTACAAGTTTATTATTTATTCCTTCATCTAAAACTTTTGATTTATTTCATCCTGACCGAAAAAGTAGAGTAAAACTTTATATAAAGAAAGTATTTATTACTGATGAAAATGTTGCTCTAATTCCAAAATATATGAGATTTTTAAGAGGAGTGGTAGATTCAGAAGATTTGCCTCTAAATATTAGTCGTGAGACATTGCAGCATAGTCCTTTAATTGATAAAATTCAGGCCTCTATAACTAAAAAAGTTCTCACTGAACTAAAAAAGCGCAAAACGGAAGATTATGAAGAATATGAAAAATTTTGGAACAATTTTGGAGCAGTACTAAAAGAAGGGTTATGTGAAGGCACAGCTGATGTTGATAAGTTGTTAAAAATTTGTTTATTTAGAAGCGCTCTGCAGGATAAATTTATTTCCATTGATGACTATATTAATAATTTAAAACCAGAACAAAAAAATATTTATTATATTACAGGAGATGATTTAGCATCTCTTAAATCTAGTCCACAAATTGAAGGTTTATTAGGTAAAAATATTGATGTGTTACTGCTCACAGATGATGTTGATAAGTTTTGGGTTATGGTAACTAGAAAATATAATGATTATTCATTAAAATCAGTAACTTCAGCTAATATTGAAATTGATAATAGTGTAGCTGCATCAAAAGATGGTAACAAAGATGATAATAGTGATTCATCATCTTCTGATAACAAAAATTATGAACAATTGATTAATTTTTTTAAAGAAGTGTTAGGTGATAAAGTTAAATCGGTAGAAATATCTAAAAAGCTTACTCGCAGTCCAGTATGTTTAACTGTGCCAGAAGGAAGTATGGATATTAGAACTGAAAGGTTTTTAATAGAACAAAAGCAATTAAACAGTCATTCTAGCAAAATTTTAGAAATTAATCCTAATCATACAATTATAAAAAAGATTAATAAAAATGTTCAGTTGAATCAAAATTTAGAAGAAGATAGAAAACTTGTAATGATTTTATTAGATCAAGCTTACTTAATAGAGGGGCAGCCTATTCTTGATCTACAGGATTATTGTAACCGTATAAACTTCTTTATTGAAAAGTCGTTAATGCAGTATTGATGTTTTAATTTAATAAATGATTGTATAAGGATTCATAATTTGTGATGTGGATTAAATGAAAGGAAATCAAGTATCAAAATAAAAAGCATCAAGCTTGGGCTGAAGAAAAAATAAAAGAATAATAAAATCTTGTATTTTCAATTGGCTAGAAAAGAATCTAATAACTCATTAATATAAGCTTGTATTATTTATTATTATTGTATTCACTTTATTTAGTGAGTTAACATTAGTTTTGTTTTTTAGTTGACAATATACAGCAAGTAATGTTATACTTATGGGGTTATTAATTTAAAACTTGAGGTGATTATGAGTGGAGATAAAGGTAATAGTGCGAGTGGTGTTGTTTGCATTGATGATGCAATGGCTCTTGCAGCTATGTCAACTGGTTTTGCAACTGCTGTTGTATTAGGATTCGTCGCGTGGTACTGTAAGCCATTACTTAAGAATATCTCTGGATGGTTGATTTCTAAATATAGTAGCCCTGTAAGTGATGATGTAAAATTACCCAATATTGATGATAGTGCATCAAGTGTACAAACAAGTGTACAAATGTTGCAAGATATTAACAATCAAAAAGTATCAAGTGTCGAGAAATTGCCAGACACTGATATTGAAAATCTGTATGAGAGTTTACCACACTTAGATTTTGCTTCTTTAGGGGAAATTGTATAAATAGTTTAGGCAATTATTCTTGACTTTTATTAAGTATTAGCACAAAAGGTAGTGTCAAATAATGCAATATAGCTCTGATTACAAAATAATAATCATAATAAGCGAAAAATTAGCTATTCTAAGCGCAATGAAATATTATTTTTTTTCTGCGCTTTTTATATAAGCCTATATAGCTGAAGTATATATAGTTGATTTTGTATATGCTTCATATTAATTACTTTGCATCTCAAAAAAATTTTTTCGAAATAAAGATTTGTTAATATACAGCTCTTAGCAAAACTAGTAAAGGTTGTTGTTAATGAACAATACAAAATCTAAGGCTTTAGATTAACTTAAAGGGTAGTAAAAAAATTTAACAATGTTACTGTTATCTTATGATAAGGAATAGTTAAAACAAATAATTATTGTTGGATTTTTGCAGTCTAAGATTAGTATAAATTAAAATTTGCGTTAAAAAAAAATAAAAGATAATTTAACTAAGTGTTATTGAAAACTCTGGTTTATTTTTGAAACTTAGAATATTTAAGAAAATGCAAAGTTTGAAGCCATACATTTTTACTCTTCGCTAGATACCAATGAGAAACATTTAATACTATATGATCTTGCATACCCTCAATTTTAGTGCTTTCTATAGTTACTACACCATCATTCTTTTTTCCATTAAAAAATATAATACAAGGCCCAAATGGCAGGTTACCTGCTATTACTCCACACTCATAGTATACATTTCCAAAAATATTATTAAAATTTTCTTGATTAGTAGTTAATTGCTGGCCAGCAGGCCCAGTAAATCTTTTATAAAGTTCGTTATTTTTTAGATAATCTGCAGCTTCGCTTCCTTTATTTGGTGTACCTATTAGCACTACCCTTCCTAAATTTGCTATTCTATATTTATGTAAATAAGCTCTTATTACTAGACCTCCCATGGAAATCCCACAAAACGAAATACTCGTATATTTCTGCTTTTGAATACTAGAAGTAATTTTATTATGAATAATATCTACTAAATTCTCGATTGAGAATTTAGTAGATGGATAATCAATATTTAATACTTTAAATCCTTGCTTATGAGCAAATGCTTCCATTCTCTTTAAAGATTTACTAGTTTTGTTTAATCCATGTAATAAAATTAGCAATGGTATTTCTTTAGAGTGATTTTTATCCAAATTGCGTTTTAAAGAATCATATTTATCCTGCCTGTTTCCAAATTGATTAGATTTTACAGTAGCAATATTTATAGGTGTAGCGGTATGAATAGTAGTATTTTCAGCAAAAAAAGATCGATATTTAGAGGTTTTTTTGATATCAGTTATAGCATGAGCTATATCACAAGTTTGTACCTTAATTGTAAAAAAAAATATTAAAATAAAAATGATTTTAGCAATCACAATTCTAATTAATGAAATATTTTTTATAAATAAACTATTTAAAATAATGCATCAAACTAAATCTACTGTGCTTTTAGAGCTATAGAATTTTTCTTGACTTTATTCTTTTTTAAAAAACTATAAATTTCTTTTACTGAAGTAATAGAAACATTAAAAAAAACTGCATCTAATTTTTTTAACGCCAAAAAAAACTATAGAGTAATTTTTTTGACTGTTAAATAATGGTGCCACAGTGTTTGGCTATTAGCATAATAAGGTATGCCTATAATTTGGTATTAAAAGTTAATTTTAATACCAATTATACCACATACTCCGCTGAAAGGTTTTATTTGTTATCATAGCTTGCTGTCTGTATCTGTTGTGCATTATTGTCTAGCAATACTTGTCTTCCCTTAGCTATAAAGTAACTAAGATCAAAGTATGTTGATAACCCTTCAGCTAGTTTATAATCGCTGCCAAAAGTTATAGCATGCATACAATTATCCCCATAAATAGAATGAGCCCATTCAATGCTAACTCCTATAGGAGCTTTTATATATGCAAGACCTATACTCCAAGAATTACTTTTAGGCTTTGTTATGATTTCATTACTAAAAAAGCTTTCTCCCCAGGTACTATAAGATATTCCACAATGAATACTATCTTTGCTTAAGCTAACTCCTACACTATAAGCTAGCACATCTTTAACTCTGATAACATCATCAATTTTGTTTTTGCATTCTGGATCATTATACATTTTCATTGGTAGAGCGTTACCATATTCTATAACTGCACCAAGCTTAATACTAGAACCGCTCTCAAAATCATGCTTGTAGTTTATGCCTCCTACCCAAGCATCAGTTACTACTCTTTTATACTCAATATACCTATTCATAGAGCCAGGTAGCTTTATTATTGTAGCTTTTGTAGTAGTGTTATCTCCAACCTTGCCAGTACTATTGCTAGTATCTGGAATATATGAAACACCTAACTTTATTCCATGATATTCAGGAGTGTAATATGATATTTTTCTCACAGATTCAGTTCCAGCATATCCAACAGCATTAGTAGTAAAGTTTTCTATAGGCAAGCTGCTACCAGCAGTAAAGTAATAATTTTGGGGGAATTTTACATATCTGGACCACATCCCCATTGCTCCACAAGTTTTAGGATTAACCTGCATTACTTTAGCTATACTATGCTGAGATCCAAACTCCATTAATCCAATTTTAGACTTGATAAAAATTCTAGATCCATTTAACGATGCAGCACTTTTAGATTTTGTAGTTGTATTAAGTACTATTTTTCCACCATAACTTATTCTTTCGTTATCTTCTGTTTTATTTTGAATAGCAAGATTTACACTACCTTCTGAATATAACAATACACTATTACTACCCTGTTTAAACTGATAATGAGGAATGCCAGCTTCAAAACTAATTGCTCCATTAAGCTTATGTGTTAGCTCTGCTAATGCAGGATTAATTAATACTCCACTCAAACATAGCATAACTAACTTTATGCCATTTGTTCTAAACTTTATCATATAAATATATTACCTCATAAATATCAGTAATCATCAAACTTAAACCCATAACCACCTTAAAGCATTATACTTTACCTTAATTATATACCACTTCATATACAAAATTATACATCATTTAATAATAATTGAGCAATATATTTCTTAGCTATTATGCTGCAATAATAAACAAATTAATTTAATAACAAGGTTTATATCTTGTACATAATTTTTAATTTAAGTATACTATGCTCCTCGCAATAAATTAAGTTATTGAGTTTAAACAAGGCTATAGTTTATGTCTATAATGTCAGATAATTGGATCAAAAAAATGGCTGAATCAGAAAATATGATTTCACCATTTATTGATAAACAAGTTAGAACACACAATAATCAGCAAATCCTTTCATATGGATTGTCATCATATGGCTATGATGCTCGTGTTAGTAATGAATTTAAAATCTTTACTAACACTAAACCATCGGTTATTGATCCAAAAAAATTTGATCAGGATTGCTTAATTACTAAAATAACTGATATATGCATTATTCCTCCAAATAGTTTTGCCTTAGGTGCTACTATAGAATATTTTAAAATGCCAAGGGATGTAATAGCTATATGTATAGGAAAATCTACATATGCACGCTGTGGAATTATTGTTAATATCACTCCTCTTGAGCCAGAATGCGAGGGACATATTACTTTAGAATTCTCTAATACTACTCCTCTTCCAGCAAAAATTTATGCAGGTGAGGGAGCATGCCAGTTTTTATTTTTTAAAGGAGAGCAACCTTGTAATACTTCATATATTGACAGGAATGGAAGGTATACAAAGCAAATCGGAGTAACACTTCCAACGGTGTGAGTTTAATTATAAATTGTAAAATAGTAAATTATGGTAATAAAATTGAAACCTAAAATAGCAGTAAAAGCTCAATATGTTAAGGATTTATCATTTGAAAATCCTGATCCAATAAACTCGTTATTTAAAATAACTGAAAAGCCAAAAATTGATACTAAGCTAGACATCAATATTACTAAATTATCAGAAGATAATCACTTTGAAGTAGAATTAAGCGCTAATGTTAGTGCAACACATAAGGATAAAAAAATATTTCATATAGAAATTATATATGCGGGAATATTCCATCTCACTAATGTAGCAGATGAAGATAAAAAATTCATATTATCAGTACGCTGCCCAGAAATAATTTTTCCATATGTACGACAAATTATTTCAGAATCAACCCAAAGAGGGGGGTTTTTGCCTTTAATGATTGATCATATAGATTTTGCTGAAATTGTATCTCAATCAAATTCAATATAGAGCTTTGTTGTAATGTCTAATTAGCTTAATCTTTCATTAAAAGATAATGAAAATGCTTTATAATCTGTTTTACTTAAATATGTGATCAATACTTTCATCGTACTGAATATCAAGATTTAAATATAAACCAGTAGTACCAATAATTATTTTCTTATTTAATACTTATTAACTGTAATAAATACTCCATTAATGCCTGTCTTATACTTTTTTTAATTTCTTCATTATTTTCATGATTAATTTTAGCAGTAAAGACATTCCCTTGAATATTCTAATCATTAAATGGAATGCCAATTTGAGCATTAGAAAGTTTTAATTTAGCTATCATATACAAACCAAATTGTGCAGAGGATTATTCTAATACTTCTTTAAGAGTAATTAGGGCAACATCAAGAAGCAAAACAACAGATGCTTATAAAATAATGAAAGTTATTTTAGATACATTAGGCTAAAATCAAAGTATATATGATCATAACTAGTTGTAATCCTAGGTGTTCAAGGTAAACAAAATACTGTTTTTTAAGAGCTATCGCTATTTCAAAGTTGTTTTTCTTTTGAACAAGCGCTCATTATCTGAATCATTATGAAAGAAACAATATCACTTAGCTCATCAACAAGAGCTGGTAGTTATAGAGCAAGAGGTATAAATTCTTGCTCAGTTTTTCAATGCCTTTGTCTTTTATCATAAGGTTTTATTGATACAGTTTTAATATTATGTAAACTATAGCTAATTAATAACAATCTTTTTTATTTTGCTGACGCAATGTTTTAATCATTTGTTAAAACTAATTTTTTTATTGCTGCTAATTTCTGTAAGGTCCAAAACCTGTTCTGCAATTTTTATACTAAATACCTCAGTAATATTTTTTTTGTAAGACTCATATCTTCGATAGTATCATGTATTGCTGTAGTAATGGATGCGTATAATATTGTTCTCATATATTCCTCATTTTTTTGATACTTTTCGTTTTTCATATTTGCTTCCTAATTTATAATTGAATTGGCACCTCAAATGAAAATGTTATATAATTACTTTGTTCAGTTACTCTGAGACTTCCTTTCATCTGATGTGTAAGATATGTTTGATAAACGCTAATCCTTTTCCTAGTTCTTGATGTATTGTTACATCTTGCTTCTCTAGTTCAGCATTTATTCTTTGTAATGTTTCTTTAGGAATGCTTAAGCATGTATTGTACTGTAATATCTACCCTTGGTAATTTCACACTTATTGCTGCCACCATCTTGATAACCTGCACCTACTGTAATCAAAAACGCCCCAGGCATAAAATACTTCCACCATCAATTATTACTCTGCATCAGATTTAATTAAATTTTTAGTTTTTGTCAAAAATAATATTGCAGAAAAAAAGTAATTTTTCTTCAACTTGCAAATTTGTTTTATACAAACTATAGTTTTTTAGTAAAATAAATACTGTGCAATAAATAAATATATTTGATTTTTAACTATATAAAAATTTCAATTTTATTTTTTTATATAATTCTTATAATAATTTTATTGAATTTTAATATAAAACTTAATCTCTGCTATTACAATTCTGCTACATTTTTGTATAAGTTGCAACTTATTAGGGATTGAAAAGTAATATTACACTTAACATAATTATAAAAAAGTTTACTATAAAAAGGGTATACTAATTAATATTAAAATGTTTTTTTGGAAAAAGAAAAAAAAATCTGAGCAGCAATTGCAGCAAAATAAGCCAGCTATAAAAAATTGGTTTAATGATCACTATGAAACTGTAATAGTCCAGCGTAATGTTGCTGTATTGTTATCGTTTATTTGTATAATATTAATTTTTATAGCAGTGGTTACTGTTATGAAAGTATCCTTGGCAAGGAATTTTGAACCATTTGTAATACAGATTGAAGAAAAAACAGGAGCTACCAGAGTTGTTAATCCAGTTGGAATTGAAGTATTAAATACTGAAAAATCTTTGGCGCAGTATTTTATTAAGTTATATATTTCTGCTAGAGAAACATATAATCCAGTAGATTTTGAGACTAGAGCTAGACAAACTATCAAATTATTGTCTAATAATAATGTTTATTGGACATATTTAAATTTTATTAATCGTAAAGATAATGACCCAAGATTGATATATGGGCAAAGAGAAACTACATCATTAAAGATTAGATCATGGTCAGAGTTGCCTGATCAAAGGTTTATAGTTAGAATAGCAATACATGAATCTATAAGTGGAAAGGTATTTAATAAAATTGTTGTAGTACAGTATCAATATGTTCCTATGGAGCTTTCTCCAGAAGAATTTGATATTAATCCAGTAGGTTTCCAAATTATAGGATATAGAATAGATGATGATTATAGTTAGAATATTTTGTATTTTCAGTCTTTTAATCTCTTCAGTAGTCTATAGTAGTTGTCTTGAAGAAGAATTTCCTATTACTGCTGACGATCGAATTAAAACTTATATATATAATCCTAGTGAAGTTTTCTTATTGGTATTGCATCCTGGATTTCAATCAAGTATTGAATTTGCTAAGAATGAGGAGATTAGAAGTATCTTCTTAGGTGATAGTTATGCTTGGGAAGTAGTTTATCCACTACCAAATAGAATATTTATCAAAGCGCTTGAAAAAAATGTACGAACTAACATGACTATTATCACAAACAAGAGAACTTATGAATTCGATATTGTATCAAAAGAACTCGAAGTAGGGCATGAACACGAATTAGTCTATTTAATTAGATTTTATTATCCACAAAAAAAAGCTCGTAATTGAAGAATAAGTAATGGAAGAGATTAACAATAATTCTAATCAAGATCAACAAGACCAATATGATCATTCTGAGGATTCTAAGGTAGTTGGACCAGAAGTACACAATGAATTTTCAAAAGTGGCATCAAGCGCTAAAAGAAGTATCTTATTAACAATAGCAATAATTATTATTACTATCATAGTACTATATTTTGTAATTTCTAATATATTTATTAACGAAGATTCCAAAGACGAAACAATAGCTGTCCCTTTGCCTGTAAATGTCATCAAGCCTAATATTGACTTACCAGGAGATGTTACTATACCAGAATTGCCTACTATACCTACACTAATAACTCCAGAGTTACCAGAAATAAAAGTTCCTAATCAAGCTAAATTAATTAATTCAACTAATGATAGCTCGAGTAAGCTAGAATCAGAACAGCATAATAAGTCATCTGAGAATTCGCAGTTAGTTAAACCTCCAGCTTTGCCATTGATAAATCAAGCGGAAAACAATCTGAAAGAATCTCAAATACCTGTGTTAAACTTATCATCTACGCAAACTAAAGAAAAAACAGCCCGTTTACAGGAAAAACGCACATCTACCAACACTATACTAATTAATAAATCTCCACCTTCTCCAAGCAAAGAAGAAATAGAACAAATAAGAAATTTTGTTGATATGGGAGAGTTAAGATATTTATTGGAAAGAGGAACTATAATAGATGCAGTAATTATAAACGCAATAAATACTGATTTTATAGGAGAAGTAATAGCTATGGTAAGCAAAGATGTTTACTCTAAAGAAGGAAAAACAGTATTAATCCCTAGAGGATCAAAAGTTTTTGGTTATCCTAGTGTATTAGATAATGCAGCTTATGGTAGAGTAATGATTACTTGGTCTGAAATACAGATTGCTGGTAGCAAATATAAATTAAACTTATCTGCTCCAACTATTGATAGGTTAGGAAAAATAGGTATAACAGGTAAAGTTAACAATAAAAATTTAGCAAGAATTATGCATGCTGTTTTAGTATCTGCTGTCAATATAGGTACAGCATTTGCACTTGATAAAATAGTATCGTTACAGAACCAGGTTGCTAATACAAATGATGGAGTCACTAGTGCGTTAATTAAAAATGTTATGAATATTAACAATGACTCTACAAAAAGTGATAGTCAAAAAATAATAGAAATTTGCAGTGTAAGTCGTAATCTTATAACTGATAAATCATCTACTATATATAGTACTATAAATCAAAAATGTCTTGAAATTGAGACATCAATAACATCTAGTGACAAGCAAAAGCTACCATCTTTAATTAATACTATTGTTCATCTCTCAACTTCTGCAACATTGAGTACCAATAGTAGTAATACTCAAAAAGCAACTAGCAGCGCTATAAATGATGTAGTTAATGAAATAAAAAAAATAATTCCAAGTCAAGAATTTAATAGAACAGTTACTCTTAATCCAGGGCAAAATATTAAAATATATGTGAATAAAGATTATTTATTTCCTGCAAAGGCAGTAAGTGGAGTAAAGTCAATACAATGAAGAATAATATTGCACTTGACACTTATTTAACTCCTTTTAAGTCAATTTTTGATGAAGAAGGGGTAAATGAAGTAATGATTAATCGCCCTGGGGAAGTTTGGATTGAAAAGAGGGGAAGTTATCGCCACGAATTAATGAAAGAATTGGATTTTAGTCATTTATCTGCTTTAGCTAGGCTAATAGCCCAATCAACAGAACAGGTTATTTCTGAGGAAAAGCCATTACTTTCAGCAACACTACCTAATGGTTATAGAATACAAGTAGTTTTTCCACCAGCTTGTGAAGTTGGATCAATAGGTATGGCTATTAGGAAGGTATCTTCACTAAATATGACTTTAGAAGATTACAATAAAGCAGGAGCATTTGATCACACTGCAATTGAAGAAGTAAGTGATGAAAACGATAAAATACTTAAAGAATATCTTCGTAAGAAAGAATTAAAAAATTTCTTACAACATGCAATAAAATCAAAAAAAAATATTATTATTAGTGGTGGTACCTCTAGTGGTAAAACTACGTTTACTAATTCTGCTTTATTAGAAGTTCCGCATACAGAAAGGCTAATTACTGTTGAAGATGCTAGAGAAATTAATATACATAATCATCCAAATCGCTTACATTTATTAGCTTCAAAAGGAAATCAGGGCCGAGCCAAGGTTACTACTCAAGATTTAATTGAAGCTTGTTTAAGGTTAAGGCCAGATAGGATAATAATTGGTGAATTACGAGGCGCGGAAGCATTTAGTTTTTTGCGTGCTATTAATACAGGCCATCCTGGGTCAATATCAACTTTGCATGCAGATACTCCAGTAATGGCTTTGGAGCAGTTAAAATTAATGGTAATGCAAGCTGGACTAGGAATGCCACCAAATGAAATCAAAAGCTATATTAATGCTGTAATTGATATAGTAGTACAATTAAAGCGTGGTGATCGTGGAATTAGATATATTTCTGAAATATATTTTAAACAAATGAGAACACAACCAAATGAATGAAAATGCATTTTTAACTAAGATTAGAAATTTAATTATAAAGACAACAATTCATTGTATTGGTGTAATATTTATAGTTTTCATCATAAAATTTTTTATACTGCTATTTACTATTGATCATAAAAATTTAATTGATGTACTGTTAAACTTTAATATAACTATTGTTTATCAATATCTAATCTGGATTATAAATTCTTGGAATCTAGTAGGTTTTAGTAGTTATAATTACTTAAAACTTAAATTATTAGTTTCTTTTATTGCTCCACCAGTTATAGCTATATTATTATATATTAAAAATTTTCATAAAATTAAGAATTGGCAGCCATATAAATTAAAAGAAAAAGTTTATGGTGATGCACGTTGGGGCAATCAAGATGATATAAAAAGAGCCGGCCTAAGGGCAAAACATGGTACACTATTAGGCGTAGATAGAGGTGGTTACTATGTTGCAGATGGATTTCAACATGCTTTACTATTTGCTCCTACCGGTTCTGGTAAAGGTGTAGGTTTTGTAATTCCAAATTTATTGTTTTGGGAGCATTCTGTGATAGTGCACGATATTAAGCTTGAAAATTATGAATTAACTAGTGGCTGGAGAGCTCAGCAAGGGCAGAATGTTTATGTATGGGAGCCAGCCAATCCAGATGGCATTACTCATTGTTATAATCCAATAGACTGGGTTAGTAGTAAACCTGGGCAAATGGTTGATGATGTACAAAAAATCGCTAATCTTATTATGCCAGAAAAAGACTTTTGGAATAATGAAGCCAGAAGCCTATTCTTAGGGGTTGTGTTATATTTAATTGCTGATAATACAAAGGTTAAAACATTTGGTGAAGTAGTTCGTACTATGCGTAGTAACGATGTAGTATATAATTTAGCTGTAGTATTAGATACTATGGGAGCAGTTATTCATCCAGTTGCATATATGAACATTGCTGCTTTTCTTCAAAAAGCGGATAAAGAGCGCTCTGGAGTAATATCAACTATGAATTCTGGACTTGAGTTATGGGCTAATCCATTAATTGATGCTGCCACTGCTTCATCGGACTTTAATATTCTGGAAATAAAAAGAAAAAAAACAACTATATATGTTGGGTTAACTCCTGATAATATCAATAGATTGCAAAAATTAATGCAAGTATTTTATCAACAATCTACTGAGTTTTTAAGCAGAAAGATTCCTAATGTTAAAGAAGAACCTTATGGAGTAATGTTTCTATTAGATGAGTTTCCTACCTTGGGAAAAATGGAGCAATTTAAAACTGGAATTGCTTATTTTAGAGGTTATAGAGTAAGACTATTTTTAATTATTCAAGACACCCAACAGTTAAAAGGAACATATGAGGAAGCAGGAATGAACTCATTTTTATCTAATTCTACTTATAGAATTACATTTGCTGCTAATAATTATGAGACTGCTAATTTGATATCACAACTCTGTGGTAATAAGACAGTAAAGCAAGCGTCACATAGCCAACCGCGATTTTTTGATCTTAATCCAGCTACTAGAACTATGAATATTTCTGAAGTACAAAGAGCATTATTACTACCACAAGAAGTTATTTTATTACCACGTGATGAGCAAATTATTTTAATAGAATCATTTCCGCCAATTAGGTCTAAAAAGATTAAATATTATGAAGATAAGTTCTTTACTAGTAGATTACTACCACCTACATTTGTTCCAACACAAACACCATATGTTCCGCCTGATTATAATTCTACATCTGATGATAGCAATAATACTGATGATAAAAAATAAATTAAACAGAATCATAATCTGTTAAGAAAATTAGTAACTAAAAGTAGCTTTTAATAAAAAATTTCACGAGAATAAAGACTACTTTGATAATAGATTAGATAAGAAAGATTTATATAAACTAAGGTTTATTAAAGATATATTTCAAATCTTTAAAGAATGACTGGGTATAGTAACAAGATATGCTAACAATTAAAATTATACCTAACAGTCTTTTTATGAGGGAATTACAAAATATAAGCTAAAATCTCAGAACGATTTACCTCTAGTATATAAAAATTACTAAAGTTTTATATCATGCATTCTATGTCTCTTTTAATTGTGTGTATTCTTTTTTTATTACTACAATTAACTTAGTTAATCACACGCAAAAATATATTATCAGTTGTCTCACTATAGTTATTAATAGTAGCTACTTATTTTTACTAATTCTTTAACTTTATAAAAATAAGAGTAAAGAGATGATTATTCTAAAATTTATAAGCAATGGAAAGCATAAGCAGTTTTTAATCAACCTATAAAACTGTCAACCTTTCTAGCTTTTTTTGATTCCAAAATAAAATTACTTATTTTTTTTATGTCTTTTAATGTTTAACTTTTATATTGCTTACGTTAATTTGAATTAACTATAGTATCCTGATATATGCAAATTGACTAGATACCTAGTGCACATTCTACGTTCTTTATCTTTTAAATTGAGTTCTTCCATTATAATTTTAGCTTTTTTTTGCTGAAGACTAAGTTTTATTCCATAACATTTGCCATTATAGTGATGAAGAAAGATAACAGGCAAGAATATATCAAAATACAGTAAAGAAAATCATACCGAACCTACAAAACCAACATCAAATAAATACAGTAAAAAACAAAAATCCCAATTAGAAGCTTCATTATAAAATAAGCTTATACGCAATAAAATTTTTAAAAACTTATATTATAATGTTAAAAATTTATGCATGCAGACTTATTTCAGAGGATTCGTGAGCAGACTATTCCGAGGGTTCATGATCCTGATATAATATTGTCCCCTTGAAGAGATAGTTCCATATCAGAAGGATTGTCATTGTTTGCATTTTCTTCCTT
>NZ_LANP01000027.1 GCF_000964595.1 Orientia chuto str. Dubai
TATCTTGAAAGAGCAAGAAAAATACTTGCAAGGATGCTTTCAAAGGAGTTAGCTTACTTTTGAAGGTAGAAAGAAGAGGTGACTCTGTAAATGCGACTAGATATTAAATCTGTGGTTCTGATAAGAGCCCTCTTTCACAAGACTAAAGCTGAACAGTATCTTAAGAGAAGTCTGACTTATTCTGTATAAATATGGTTAGCTAAAGTCTTGGTTCCCTTTTTAAAACTTATCTTCAAGGAGCAATATAATGTCTAAACCAATTTTAGGAATTGATGTATCCAAATTAGATTTAACTATTTCCTTACTCATTGATAAAAATTATCATCACACTAAAGTAAATAATAATCAACAAGGTTTTAAAGAGCTAGTTAAATGGTTAAAAAAACATAAAATTACTCAGGTAGCTGCATGCATGGAGGCAACTGGTAAGTACGTAAGTCATTTGCTAATTTTTTGTACAGCAATAACCATAAGTGATATAGTAAACCCTGCTTGTATTAACCCTTTGCAAAAAGCAAATTATCAGTCATAAGACTGATAAGGTAGATAGCATGATTATTGCTGAATATCAAGTAAGAATGATTTACATCAATAATTCCTCGGAATAAGGTGCTGAAGAACTAAAGAGCTATATCCTGTTTGCAAAATTTCAAAGGACAATATGAAGGTACAGAATTATCTTGAAACAAAAAAGACTTATATAAATCAGTATGTGCTAGCTACAATAAACTTGCTAGCCATATTATAAAAGAAATTAAAAATATTGAACTTAATATAGATAAATTACTTGCTAAGAATATTGAATTCAAGCATAAAGTAGATAACATGCAAACTATCCCAGGAATTGGTCGAATTACTGCTGTTGCTATACTTGCAGAATCCCCTGATATAGAATCCTTCAGTAATGCTAGGCAGCTTGCTGCATATGCAGGGCTTACACCTAAATATAAAACTTCCGGTACCTCCGTAAAGGGAAAAAGCACTATATCTAAAATAGGTTCTGCTAACCTACGAAGGGCTCTATATTTTCCAGCTATTGTTGCTAAAAATCATAACCCTATATTTAAGCAGTTTATTCAAAAGCTATCTAGTAAGGGTAAACCCACTAAAGTTATTATTGTTGCTATTATGCGTAAATTATTACATATTGTCTTTGGTGTAATTAAAAATAATTCTATCTTTAATCCTAATTTTATCATTGTATCCTAAGACAGTATCAGAACCTTTGAGAATTTTAAAAAATACCAATGGTAGCATAACGCTAAAATCTCAGATTTTGTGTAAATTAATAAATATGCTACACAGATGCGATCAAACCAGCAAGTATATACTATTCTTTTATTAAAATCTCTCTTTTTCCGCTATGATTTGGGGGGCTAATAATTCCTTCCCGTTCCATCCTTTCGACAATTAATGCAGCCCTATTATATCCTATTCGTAAGGATCTTTGAATATAGCTAGTAGAAGCTCTCTTATCTATTTTAACAATTTGTACAGCTTGCTTATATAAACTTTCATCATCTGCCGACTCACCATGATTTGAAAAAGAAGTAACATTTACATTATCATCTGATATCTCTGTGATATTATCGATATATTGTGGAGTAGCTTGAGCTCTTAAAAACTTAGCAACTTGCTCTACCTCGCTATCATCTACAAAAGGAGCATGCACTCTCTTTATAGTAGTCCCATTTCCCATATATAGCATATCTCCCATACCGAGTAACTGCTCAGCTCCCATTTCTCCCAGAATAGTTCTGCTGTCAATTCTTGATGTTACCTTAAAACTAATTCGACTTGGGAAATTTGCCTTTATCACTCCTGTAATAACATCTACTGAAGGACGTTGAGTTGCCATAATAATATGAATACCAGCAGCTCTTGCCATTTGAGCCAATCTTTGTATTGATGATTCAATATCTTTTCCAGCTACTATCATTAGGTCAGCCATTTCATCGACTATAATAACTATAAATGGCAATTTTTCTAATGGAATTGGTATTGACTCATATATAGGTTGCCCTGTTTCAGGATCAAACCCAGTATGTAAAGTTTTAGCTAATACTTGCTTTTTTGCAATTGCTTCCTCAATCCTACTGTTATATCCAGCAATATTTCTAACTCCTAAAGTAGACATCAATCTATATCTACTTTCCATTTCTTTAACTCCCCATTTTAATGCAACTACTGCTTTGCTAGGATCAGTCACTACTGGAGTAAGCAAATGAGGAATACCTTCATATACTGATAGTTCAAGCATTTTAGGATCAATCATAATAAATTTACATTCATTTGGAGTAAGCCTATAAAGTAATGAAATAATCATAGCATTAATTGCTACTGATTTTCCAGAACCAGTTGTTCCAGCTACTAATAAATGTGGCATTTTAGCTAAATCGATTATTTCTGGCTCTCCACTTAGATCTTTACCGAGTATAACTGGTAAGGATTTATCAGATCTCTGGTATTCAGGAGTCTCTATTAATTCTCTAATACTAAAAAACATTCTATGCAGATTAGGTAATTCAATTCCTAAAACATTTTTGCCTGGAATTACTGATATTCTAGTAGATAAAGCACTTAAAGACCTAGCTATATCATCAGATAAACCAATAACACGTGAAGATTTAGTTCCAGCTGCTGGTTCAAACTCGTATAATGTGACAACTGGCCCCTGATTGATATTAAAAACATGTCCTTTAATTCCAAAATCATTTAATATTTTTAACAACTGTTTAGAGTTATAAATCAATTTTTCTTCGCTTTCTGGTGCTACATTACTGTTATCATACTGCCCCAATAAGTCGACTCCAGGAAGAATGATCGTTTGTTCTGTATTATTATTTGCAGAAATACTATTTTTAACATTAAGTTTTAAATTATTCTCATTAAATGGAGAAATGCTTGGTACTGTAGCTTTATCATTATCTTCTTCTATTAGCAAATCATTGCTATGTACCACCAATTGATGTTGTTGAGCCTGTATATCTGAATTACTATTATAAATAGAATATTTTAAACCTATTATCTTAACAATAATATTTTTTATATAAAGCAAAGCTTTGGTAACCGATAAACGTATCAATATTATGATATCTGATAATCGATAATTTAATAAAAAACATAAGTTTATTATCAAAACTGTTATTAGGATAATATTAACTCCAATAGTAACGTTATGTACTTTAACTAAATTATAGATACTGCTTCCAATAATCCCTTTATACTGAAAATCTAAGCTTTCAATATTGCTAATAAAATAAGAACATTCTAATATTATTATTAGAGCAGATAAAATTTTAAGTTTGAAATATCTTATCTCTTGTTGAAAATAATATTTTCGTCCTAGTGCAAATAAAAGTATCGGAAAACAAATTACAGTTGAACCTAAAATAGTTAGCAAAATCCTGGTAAAATTAGCTCCAGTATTTCCTAATAAGTTATTTGGTGTTACATCAGTTGCAATATTAAACCCTGGATCATTACTATCATACGACAACAATAGCAAAAACAGTAAAAATGAAGCAACAAAGCATAGTATAGATTTAAATTTACTACTATCAAATATCATTTTAGAATATTAACCATTGCAATTTTTTTTATAATCAATATGTATCTTGTTGCTACTATGCACTAATGAAAAGTTAACATTTCTTATTATGCTTTTTCTTATTCGAACTTTTGTTTTTTATCGTTAGAAAATATTTCTTTATAGAACTTAAGTTATAATTACCATGATATGATTCCCCTAATTCGGCAATTTTTTGCAAATACAGATTCATTTGATTAACCTCAGATTTATTAATATCGCTATTATAAATTGAAGAATTATCACTGTAATCATCATCTTCTCTATTATCTAAGTTAAAGCTAGACAATATATCATGGTATCGATTTTGTAACAGTATTTTCAACGAGTAAATTTGTTTCAGTATATATTTTATATCATGTGGCTTTGCAACTAGTATTGCAATTATAATAATAACAATTATTTCTCCAAAAGATAAGCTCATTTATAAAAACCTAACTTATACAAATTTTTTATGCTTATATTTAAGGTTCTGAGTATCATGACCATAAATTTTAGTCATGTAATTATGATAGTCTTGGTAGTTTCCTTCAAACCAAGTAGCATTACCTGGCTGATCAAATGCAATAATATGAGTTGCAATTCTATCTAAAAACCACCTATCATGTGTTACTACTATAATACAACCAGCAAAATCTAAGATAGCTTCTTCCAGTGCTCTTAAAGTTTCAACATCTAAATCATTAGATGGTTCATCAAGAAGAATAACATTAGCCCCCCATCGTAGTAATTTTGCTAAATGTACTCTATTACGCTCTCCACCAGATAATTGACCAACTTTTTTTTGCTGGTCTCCACCTCGAAAGTTAAACGCGGCACAATACGCTCTACTTTTAACTATTATATTACCAAGCTGCATCTCATCTAAACCACCTGAAATTTCTTCCCATACTGTTTTATTATCATTCAGATGATCTCTAGATTGGTCAACATAACCTAACTTAACTGTTTGCCCTATCTTAATAGCGCCACTATCAGTTGTATCCTTACCAATAATCATATTTAATAATGTTGACTTACCAGCTCCATTTGGTCCTATTATACCAACAATAGCTCCAGGAGGGATTTTAAAGCTAAAATCTTGTAATAATATTTTAGAATTAAAACTTTTATAGACATTGTTTCCTTCAACAACTAAATCTCCAAGTCTTGGACCATTTGGAATAATAATTTGAGCAGGTCCAACCCTTTTTTCACTTTGTTGATTAACTAGATCGTTATATGCTGTAATTCGCGCCTTGCTTTTCGATTGTCTAGCTTTAGGTGATTGGTTTATCCACTCTAATTCTTGCTTAAGATGTTTTCTTATATTACTCTCTTCTTTTTCTTCTATAGCAAGTTTTTTTTCCTTCAGTTCAAGCCACTTAGAGTAATTAGATTGCCATGGCACACAAACCCCCCGATCGATTTCTAATATCCACTGAGCTACATTATCAAGAAAATATCTATCATGAGTAATAGATATAACTGTACCTTTATAAGTTTTTAAGTAGTTTTCTAGCCATGAAACTGATTCAGCATCAAGATGATTAGTTGGCTCATCGAGTAATAATATATCTGGTTTTTCCAACAACAACTTACATAATGCTACCCTACGCTTTTCACCACCAGAGATTTGATTAATTTTTGCATCTTTACTAGGGCATCTCAATGCTTCCATAGCAATGTCAATTTCACGATCTAAATTCCAGGCATCTATAGCATCGATTTTTTCTTGTAATTCAGCTTGCTTTGTTAGTAAATCTGACATTTCATTATCTGTCATTTCTTCAGCAAATTTGGAGCTAATAGTATGAAATTGATTTAGTAAATCTGCCTTTTCTTTTAACCCATCCAAAATATTCTCACCGACATTTTTATTCAAATCTAAAGGTGGCTCTTGAGCTAAATAACCAATTTTAACTCCATTAGCTGCCCAAGCCTCACCATCAAATTCCTTATCAATACCTGCTATAATTTTTAATAGAGTAGATTTTCCTGCTCCATTTGGGCCTATTACACCAATCTTAGCCCCAGGAATGAAAGACAGCCATGTTTCTTTTAAGATTTGTTTGCCATTGATTATCTTACTTAATCCCTTCATAACGTAAATATACTGATAGGACATTATTACCTTAATTATTTTAAAAGTTCGATATACTACAGGTAATTATAGATAAAAAAAATCATATTGCTATACTTTCATAGCAATATGATTTTCATCTCAAAATTAGTAATTGTCTGCTTATTTTTAAGAAAACTTTATTTAACGACAAAAAGACCGGTTATCAACTCTGTTTTTATGAGCTTCATTTGGCTGTGGAGAAGAAGGAAATCTTGCAGCCAACGACGGTGTAGTAGCTGTTTGGGAAAAGCACTGATTAACAGCTTGCTCTATCACTTTCTGCAACTTTAAAACAGCCTCTTTACTGTGTTTTTCAACTTGCTTTATAATTTCTTGCTTTGCTTTTTCCCCTAAATTATTTAATACTTTTGCACCACTTTCTGCAAAGTGCTCTTTAACCTTATCAGTCAATTTTGTTGTGAAATCAGACAATAATTTACCTTCTTTTCCAGAGTCTTTAGATATACAATCAGCTATTTTAGTTGGATTTAACTGCTTCTCAAAATCATTTGCTGCTACTGCTGCATCAGTTTCTTTAGTGTTAAAATGTTGCTCTGATTTATTACAAACTAGATCATATAGATATTTTAGGCATTTCAAGCAAGCTGAAACTACAGCTGAAACTATGGTAGAAATCAGTAAAACTTTAGCAGTTCCTGCTGGAGCAGCTAGCACTTCTGGGTGTTGTGCACAAAACTCTTTACATTGTCCTATACATCCTGCAGCTATACCAGCAAGAGCAATAGCAGTATTTACAAAGTGCCCTGTTGAAGTATTGCCTTGATTCCAAAGGCCATTCAATTCACTATATCCATCTTTAATTGACTTGTATAGGTTTTGCATCAGAGCTTTGCTATCATCAAGTAAAGGATTCTTTAATAAATTTTCTATGCTTCTTTCACTTGCCTGAAAAATTGGTGGAATACTTTGCTTCATTGCGCCCAAAACAAACTGATTCATATTTTTGTTTAATTATTAATTATTTTAAAATAAATTGTAATATAGAATTGTACATTATAGCATATTTGTAATACTTAAGCAATTAAATACTAAATGATTATTAAAAATTTATAATAATTACTCCACTGAATATTTAATGTAAGTATTCAAAGATACATATTTAAGATATTATTAAAGATAAATAAATTCAACAATATTATGTTATAATTAACACAACTGGGGAATATATCTAAATTTTTATATAGTTTTTTAATTTTTATACACTTTTAATTATAGTTTTGTAACACGCTTAATTTATTAAAGTATTGAAGTCTGAATTCAACATAAAAAATATTAACTTTTTTGAATTACAAACCATTCCTACTTAAAGACCTAACTATGGATTATGAGATGTGGTTCTCAAAGAGTTATAAAACGAGTCAATATAAAATTAGCTTATGTATTTACAGTGTAGAAAAAATAGGAGTTTATAAGAAAAAGAGAATACAAGCTTAGTATGAAATGCTTTTCATATATTATCTTTCCTTAGTTTTTCTTAGAAACCTAAGTAAGTATAAAATTAATCTTAAATTACATCGCAACTATTTTTAGTTAGTATATCTTTTACCTAAGTAAACTAACTTTCATTCTATTATTTATTATATGTATAATTTCAGAACTAATCTCTTCTATTGTTGATTCGCCATTAATTTGCACTATACGTTCTGGAAATAATTTACTAATTTGAATAAATGCATTAGCAATTTTTTGATGAAATAGCTGATCTTTGCTATCAAATTTGTTGATTTTTTCAGTTCTTTTTTGCATTTCTCTCATCTTTATCCTCTGTATTGTAATACTTGGAGCAACATTAATTATGAATGTAAGATCCGGAAAAAAATCATTTAATAGCTTACGATGTAACTCAAGTATTAGTTGCCGTTCATCGTTGTTTTTTGCTTGATAACATAATGTTGAATCTATAAATCGATCGCATATTACCCATTTTCCTGCACTTAAGTGTGGCTTAATAAATTTTTCAATATGCTCATACCGAGCTGCCATTACCAACAAAAGTTCTGTGATAATAGACATATCTCTAAATAAAACTATATCCCGAATTGCTTCTGAAGCATCGGTGCCACCAATTTCTCTAGTCCATACTGCTTTTATACCATTATTCAATAATTTTTCATAAAGTATTTTACTTTGAGTAGTCTTTCCGCTTCCTTCTGCTCCTTCAAAAGTAATAAACTTCCCTATTAGAGTATTACTCATATTACTCGTGATATTTTGAATGCAGCAAGTATTCGCTGCTATTTATTTCATATAGCCTAGATAATGTTCTTTGAAAAGGCTGTTGATAATTATGCCCTACATATAGCTGATCAAGCGATACATTAACACTCATATAAAGTAGCACTTTCATGCTATAAGCATTATCTATAAAATTAATAAATCTTATTATTACATCATTATTAGTGCTTTCAATAGTATTTACATCTTTAACAATAATAATATCAAACTGCTGACACATAGCAATATAATCATTATATGATCTTTCTTGATAGCATAGCTCATCAAAAGTTATAATTAATATATTACCATAATTATTTGTTACATTAAGATCACGCCCTAAAACTTTCACATTATTATTCAATAGTTTCTTGTTACTAATTAATGTATCAATCATTAATTGCAGGCGATTGCTTGCATTTGGCCAACAAGTATTCTTTGCTCTTGTGACTGTATTTTTACTTTTCTATAATCATGGTTTGATTGCAGATGAAAAATTTGCATATTTTGCTTAATTATATCTATATAAGGCAAAAATAATTCCCGCTTTAATCCATTATTATATAAGTTTTCTGGAGCAATATTACTAGTTAGTACTATATATACTTTTTGAATAAATAGCCATTTGAAAAAACTACCAATCAATAAAGCTTCAGCAATATCTGTTATTTCAAATTCATCGATCAGCATAATTGGATATTTGCTAGAATATTCGTATGCTAGTTTTTTCACTAAATTACTATCAGTATAGCTCTTTTGCCTTATAACTTTATGTAAGCTATGCATTAAAAACTGATAGTGAAAATATCCAGACTTTCCTATCTTCTCCAAAGATTGATTTAGAGCTTGCATAAGCATGGTTTTTCCACTTCCAACTTTACCATAAATATATGTTCCATGATATGGCAATCTGCAAAAATATCTAATAATTTTTCGGCTGTGAAAATAATTACTTATTGCTTGTAAAATAGATACCAGCTCTTCTTGGCTAGGATTTAATTTCTTTTCACTAGCAAAATAAGATTTAATATCCATTGTAATTGTTTTTATGTTAATATTTGAAGTTTACATTAATTAAAATTATAACATACTACTTAGCTAATATCATTAAGTAGGATTTTTATCATATTCTTGCTTGTCGGGGTTGTAGGAAAATATACTTCTTTTGCAATCTTTGTAAACAAAGATCCAACTTTTGGGCTTATGCATATTATTCTAATACTCTGCAATGTCCAAAGCAATTTGTTTTTTTTTAGAAGTTTAATTAAATTAAGTCCAGAATTATATGAATAAATTAAACTATGACTAATTTGCTGTAAAGATAAGTTAATTTTTGCATCATCAGTAAGATCTTGTTCATATTTTACTGAGTAAATTATTTTTTTCTCCCAATGACTAGGAGGATTGTGAGTTATATAGTTACCACAGAAATATATTATATTTTTCATTTCAGATATATTAAGTAACAATTTTTCTACTGTATTATATACACCTATAACCTTTATAAATTTATTCTGTTGTAAAATTTGTGATGATATTTTTCCAACAACAAAGCAATTTATGTGCAAATTTATATTTGCAGCAATAATCTTAGCTGCAAACTTGCTGGTAATCACAATTTTTTGTTCTTTACTTATTCCACTAAAATCTGACTTAATAACTTCATAGTTTATTAATGGGCAACTACACACAGCACATTTTTTTGATAGTTTAGATTGCAGCAGATTATTTTCTTCTGCAGTTCTAATTAGCAACAGCTTATTTAATAGCATAAACTTATCTATAATAAGGATTTTTTCCCTTAGTAAAACTTAACCTTACTGGCACTCCTGCAGCAATATCAAAATTAAGCTTAAAATTATTAATTAGATATCTTCTATATGATTCATCTATAGCTTCAACATTGTTACAAAATAATTTAATAGTTGGTGGTCTAGTTTTAGTTTGAGTGCAATATTTAATTTTAACTCTTTTGCCATGACTTTGAAATGGTAAAGGACGATTACTCACAGATTTAGCTAGCCACTGATTTAATGTACCAGTGGTAATTCTTTTCTGCCAGCTAGCATAGGTTAATAAACAATGCTCTAATACAGAGTCAAGATTAAATTTTTCTTTAGCTGATATATAAATTGGATTTATTCCTTTAATTTGAAATACAGAATATGCAACCAACCTTTTAAATTCTTTTTGAAAATCCTCTTTCTTTTTTACTAAATCCCACTTATTAACTACTAATACTATTCCCCGACCTTCATTAGCTGCATAATTAATGATACTAAGATCTTGTTGCTCTAAGCCACGTGTAGCATCAATCATTACTGTAACAACATTGGCAAATCTAATATTTTTCAAAGTGTCATTAACTGATAGCAATTCATATGATTGAGTAACAACATTTTTTTTTCTCACTCCAGCAGTATCAATCAATCTAATAAGTTGTCCTGAATATTCCCAATCTATTTCAATCGAATTACGAGTAAGCCCGCTTTCTGGGCCTGTTAGTACTCTTTCTTCGTTTAAAACAGCATTAATAAAAGTTGATTTACCACAATTAGGTCGACCTACTATTGCTAATTGTAATTCTGGTTGTTGACGGTTACTATTAAAATCGTTATCAGATATAGCTAAATTATCTTTTGATAAGATTTTTTGAATTATATCTCCAAGCTCATATATACCTTGGCCATGTTTGGCTGAAATGCATACTAATTCACTAAATCCAAGTTTATAGTAACTTCGATCCAATATGATTGGTTTCTCAGTTTTATTAATGACTAATATAGTTTTTGATTGCTTGTGATGTTTACGTATTAAGCTTGCACATTCTTCATCAATTGGTAAAATACCAGTTATTGCATCAACTACAAAACAAATAATATTAGCCTCATTAATTGCAACTAAACTTTGCTGCATCATATTAAATTCTATAGAACCAGCAGCTGCAAAATCTAAACCAGGTGTATCTACAACAACAAAATCCGAGAATAAATTAGCATTAGCATATTTACGATCTCTAGTTATACCAGGTAAATCATGTACTATAGATTTTTCCTTTAAACTAAGTCGATTAAATAAGGTAGACTTGCCAACATTTGGCTTTCCTACTAATGCTATAATAACTTGGCGCATAATAGTTTTTCTAATATTTTTGCATATTAATTAACATAGCATATGCAATTATACTAATTGTTAAAACTTAATTTTTCCATCTCTCCCCAGTTATCTCCAACTTTAATATCAACCTTTAATGGAAAGGTAAAATATGGTATGTTTTCCATTACTCTTTTAATTAAAGAACAGGCAGTACCTACTAACTCTTCAGGTAATTCAAAAACTAATTCATCGTGAACTTGTAATAATAATTTTATCATTGGGTATTGAGAATATATTAGTTTTTCATATTGAATCATAGCAATTTTAGCTATATCAGCAGCTGTACTTTGAATTGGTGCATTAATAGCAGCTCGTTGAGCAAAATGTCTTTTTGTCGAATTAGAATCATTAATTAATGGTATATAACATCTTCGATCGAGCATATTCTGAACATAACCATGCTTAGCTGCAAATTTTTTTGTTTCATCCATGTATTGTTTTATAGCTGGATATTCTTGAAAGTAATGATTAATATACTGGGCTGCTTCCGTATTACTAATATTTAACTGCTTTGCTAGTCCAAAAGCACTGATACCGTAAATTATACCAAAATTTATTGCTTTAGCTTTTCTTCTATGTTCTGCTGTTACTTGATCAATATTAATTTTAAAGATTTGAGTAGCAGTACTACTGTGAATATCTCCACCCATAGCAAAAATATTCTTTAGCGATTGTATATTAGCAAAATGACTAAGTATGCGTAATTCTATTTGAGAATAATCAGCAGATAAAATTTTGAATCCTCGAGGAGCACAAAATGCTGATCTAACTTTCAAGCCATATTCTGATCTTATCGGAATATTTTGTAAATTAGGTGACTGCGAGCTTAATCTACTGGTAGCAGTAGATGTTTGCAGTAAAGTTGTATGTACCCTAGCAGTATTATTATTAATTTGAGCTGGCAATGTATCAATATAGGTAGTTAATAATTTTGTTAATTGACGCCATCTTAATAGTAGAGCAGCTATCTTAATTCCAGCACGACTTAAATTTTCTAACACTTCTGAATCGGTAGAGTAAGCTTTAGTTTTTTGAGAAACTCTAGCATGAGGTAGCTTTAAAACATTAAATAATACTTCACCCAATTGTTTTGGTGAAGCAATGTTAAATTGCTGGCCACAAATTTGATAAATTTGCTGCTCAAGTAACTCAATTTCTTGCTTTAAATGAGCTGATAATTCTTGTAGTAAAGGTATGTTAATTTTTATTCCATTATTTTCTGTATTATATAATATATAACATATTGGTAGATCTATTTCATAATAACAATGCAATAACTTATTCTTAAACAATTCTGACATTAAATTATCAAATGTATTTTTTAGCCAACAAACTCTGTTTTCTGGCTGTTCTGAATAAGATTTATTATATGCTTTTATAATTTCATTTAATGAAATCTCATCTTTACCAGCTGATAAAACGTAATGCATTAACATTATATCATCTATACAACTAGCTGATGTAATTTCAGTATGCAAAAAATTTAATGCAAATTTTAGTAATTCTTTCAGATTATATGTGATTTTTCTAACAGAGTTATCAAGCAAAAGTTCAATTATTAATGACTTCCACCATGCACTGTCAGTTTTTATATAATCTTGATTTTCGAGTGGCATTGCTACTAAGTTAATAAAATATAACTTATCTTGCCCTACAGAAATTTCTATGTTTAAATAATTATCTTTTTCTTTATTTAAAAGAATAGCCAAGTAACCATCTTCCTGAACATTTTTGTTTACTTGTAGTAGCAGTTCGGAGTTAGTAATTTCTATTCTACTAATATTACTAGTTTTAGTAGAATCTTGTTTTGTAATCAAATGATTTAATTCAAGTTTAAAGACCCTAGAAGCCTTAGTAATAAGTGATGTAAATCCAAATTTTTGAATTAATGTTTGTATCTGTTCAACACTAGGTGGAGACCAACGTAAATCTTCAAAGGACAAATCAAGATTTAATTCTAGTTTTAGTCCTACTAATTGCCATGATAATTCTGCTAACTGACGATGATCTTCCACAAGTTTTCTATATTTTAAAGAAGTGATATTTGTATAATTTTGTAAAATTTGATTCAAACTACCAAACTGTTCAAGAAGTTTTATAGCTGTTTTAGGACCAATTCCTGGAATGCCAGGAATATTATCAGATGCATCTCCCGTTAATGATAAAAAATCTCTTACTTGAGAAGGTGGCACTCCTAATTTTTCTATAGTTTCTTTTTCTCTGATATACTTTTTCTTGATCGGATCATATATGCAAATTACATTATTAATTAACTGCAATAAATCTTTATCAGATGAAACTATAATAACTTCATTTGATACAGTGCTAAATTTATGAGCTAAAGAAGCAATAACATCATCTGCCTCTACACCTTCTATCTCAATAGCATTGATATTGAGGAATTTTGTAACTTCTCTAACTAATGGAAATTGCACTTTTAAATTAGACGGTAACTCTGGTCTGTGGCTTTTATATTTAGGGTAGATCTTATGCCGAAAATTATCTGATCCAGTATCAAAAACTACAACCATATATTCAGGATTACAATCACTAATAATACCCATAATCATTGAAGTAAATCCATATACTCCACCAATTGGAGTCCCATCAGGAGCTGTAAGATCTTGGTTAACAAAATATGCTCTAAAAATAAAGTGATAACCATCAAGTAGGAATATTTTTTTATTTTTGAAGGAATGCATAAAGTTGCTACATAGCTAATTACTATTAATTAATCCTAAAGATTTTTATTTAAAACACACTTATTCTATAGAAAAAGTAAAAATTTTTACTTTTTTTCATGTTGATACAGAATTTAGTTATTTGATGCAGTAGTTCAGTTAAAAAAATAAAAATCAGTATAGCTTGTTAGGTTACTATCATCTTATTATTTGTCAAATGTTAAGTAAATTACTTAATAATATCTATCTTAAAATTGCTGTAGGCATTTTTAAACATAATTTGTATATATAAAAATTACAATAATCATATTATAACCACTAGGCTATAAGAAATGCTATCACCTTTTTTGAAATTATCTATACGTTATAATAATAGAGTAACGACATTTTTTACTTGATTATACTAAAGTTTTTAGATATTTTTATTTCCATTTTATAGTAAGAAATTTATGGCAGAAAAATTAATCTATAAACTCTGATAGTTGAAAAAACTACGGTAGATTTATAACCTCTAAATAATAGTAATAAATATGGTTAATAAAAAATTTATTTTAGTAATTTCTTAGCAACTTTTCTTTGACATTAAGTAGTATTTCATAGAGAGCTATACGTTTCTTAATATTTATTTAAAATTAATAATTAGTCTAATAAGGCGATTTATGAAAAGTTCAGTCAATTTATCGAATACAGTAACACCAACACAGGTAAAAAAAACTCCGCAATTTTTTTTGCCATTATTGTTTTTCGTTGAGATGTGGGAACGTTTTAGTTATTATGGCATGAGATCACTTTTAGTTCTTTTTTTAACTTCTAAATTAGGTTTTGCAGATATTAAAGCGTATACTGTTTATTCTTTGTTTGCTGCAATAGGTTATGCTGGACCAGTATTAGGTGGATTCTTAGCTGATAAATTAATGGGGTTCCGCAACATGGTACTAATAGGAGGAACTGTCATAGCAGCTGGCCATATAAGTATGATTCTAGTGGAATTCAACTCAGATCTAATTTATTTTGGTCTATCTTTAATAGCTGTTGGTACTGGAATGTTTAAAGGCAATATTACAAATTTACTTGGAGCTTGTTATGACCAAGATGATTCTGAAGAGCGTAGTAAAGGATTTACTTTATTTTATGTAAGTGTAAATTTAGGAGGAGCATTAGCATCTATTTCTTGTGGTTATATAGCTCATTTGTATGGTTGGAACTATGGGTTTGGTTTAGCAGGTCTTGGAATGATTATTAGCTTAATTACTTTTATAAAATTTCAAGATACTTTAGGTAATAAAGGCCTATCTTCAAATCCTATACTTATAAATAAAAGAATACTTGGAATAAAAGTTTTTGGAATAGTACTTGCTAGTTGTTTTCTGTTAGCATTAATTGCATCTGCAATGCTTATATTTAGTGAATCTTTTACTTCCATATTAATATTGAGTGGAATTATAGTTTTAGGAGTATTTGCCAATATAGTTATTAAAGCATCTGCTGAACAAAAACCAAAATTAATAGTTTTATCAATTCTTATAATATTCTTGATGTTGTTTTTTGCGTTAGAAATGCAGCTTGGTTCTTTAATGACACTATTCACTGAAAGAAATATTCAAAACAACATCTTAGGCATAGTCATTCCATCCTCCGTATCTCAAGCAATTAATCCTTTATCAATTATAGTACTTGGTTTTATTTTTGGAAAGTTTTTTAAATTTAGAAAAAAAAATGCGACTGCTATGTTTACTTTTGGTCTTTTTACAATTAGCATATGCTTTTTTATTTTATATACTGGATGTTTAAATGCTAACTGTGGAAAGGTAAACTACTTATATCTAATAGTTGCTATTTCCGTTATGGGACTAGGAGAGCTTTGCGTTGCACCTCTAGTTCAAGAACAAGCAGTTTTATTATCTCCTAAAAATGCAAAAGGAGTATTAATGGGTATAATGATGTTATCATTAGCTTTTTCTAACTTAATTGGCACAGAGGTATCAAAATATATGTCAGTACCTTCTATAAATGGCGAAGTTAATGTTTTTGAATCTTTAACAATATATAAGAATGGATTTTTAAATGTAGCAATATCTGCTGCTGCTATAAGTAGCAGCTTTTTATTTTTCTTTAAACTAGTACATAAAGTTATTTCTAAGCAAGAATAGTTAAAACAAAAATCAAATGAAAAACTGAAGCACTTATCATACTTTTATCATAAAATTGTTATAATCAAGTTAGATATAAAAAAACTAAGTGAAAAACTTTATAACCTCAGTTTTTGATTAGGAAAGATTAGATACGGGTAATTTGTGAATAAAAATAGCTTAATAAAAATGGTTTACAAAGGATACAAATTCTCCATTATAGAGATAAAAAAAAATTCTCAAAAAATTAACTCCATAAAATAAAGATATAACGGCATTGTTTGATAAATGATTTTGTTAAAAAAGTAGTAATCAATGGACTCATATTTAATCTATGTAAACATTCAATTATTGAAACTGTATTTAGTGTATTAAAAGTTCTTTGATCTTAAACATACAAAGCACAGCTCAGTATGGAATGCTTTTACATATATCATTATCTATAGGTAAAATTGCTCTTGTAAGGCAGATAGAATCAGTACGAAGATGAAAAATAGGTCTTGTATAAAACTGATTATGCACCCTATATTCTACCTTTTGAATAAAAATTTTAGAATAATTTATAAAAATATTATTTTCTAGAATCACTGCTATAGCTGTATTTTTGGAGGCACAAAATGCAACAACAGTATACGATATTATAACTAATGGTTGTAATATTGCTAAGAATAACAGTAGCAATATTGGTATAATTTTTTATCGTTTTATTAGAAATTTTATTTCCTCAGAATGGAGAAAGTTAACAGGAGATAATGGAAAAACCTTAAGTAAAACATCTAAACAACTCTTATCATTGATAGTGTATAGGCTACAGATCTATTACAATAAAGATATAGAGGAATTACAGGAGAGTTATTACTCTTATTGAAGAGTTATTAGGACTTCGGCACAGAAGGGTTAGGCAATGCCTAGTAGATTAAGAGATGCAGGTTTTATTGAAGTTGAAAATAGGACAACAATTAGAAATAACCTTAAATGGCGTAATACTCCATATATAAAACTTATTAGAAATTTTCAGCAGTAGTGAAGAAGAGAAGTGATTTTGTTAAAGCTTATCTACAGAGCATGGTATGAATGTCAACTCATGTTAAGCGGGATTATAAACAAACCATTCAAGAAGTTGCTCCAAAAGATGAGCTATCCAAAATTCGAAAAGTTCAATACTTTTATAATCAGTCTACCCCATTATATTTTGGCAAGAGTACTGAAGTTCAAATCGTAAAAAAATACCTTGAAACACATAGAGGGATCAATTGTTTTGCAATGAATTCTGACTTAAGAGCAAGCATAATCTTGAATACAGATACTCAAGAAAATTATCCAGCATTTACAGCTTTTTTAAGAAATGCTAAAGGTGAAGTTACAGGTGCACAAGTTGTATATTTGAATTCTAAAACAGGCGATAAAGCAGATATTTCAGTGCCTAGAAGAGCTTTTGGTAAAATTAGTGGTTCGTTTGTTAGAATTAGTCAATGGAATCCAAGTAATCCACCTATAACAATTATAACAGAAGGAGTTGAAACCGCTCTAAGCCTTAAACCAATTGATGGAAAAATTATAGCTGGTGTTGGTGTACATAATTTTAAAAATTATGATCCTGTTGCAGGAGAAAAAATCATCATAGCTGCAGATAATGATGGACAAAATTCAATAACCCTTAATACTGTTAATAAGGCTGTAAAAAGCCTGAAAAACAAAGGAGCGAATGTGATAAAATTAATGCCACTACAAGAAGGTGATTTCAATGATCTATTACGAAGTCAAGGAGCAGAATCAATCAGGAATATTGTAATGCCTGAAATAGCTAAACTTACTGTTCAATCAGCTAGAACAGTGAATCAAAATGATGTTAAAGATTTATATGAAAAATCATCTCCTCTATACTATTATAATCAAAAAGATGAAGCCAATGTAGAGGTCATAGTAGCCAATAAATATCTGGAAAATCATACAGGAATTTATAATACAAAAATCTTTGATAATCCTAATCTAAGAGCGATTTGGAATGAAGGTGCTCCTGCGCTAACTGTTTTTGTAAGAAATGAAAAAGATGAAATTACTGGTGCACAAGTATTATATTTAGACTCTAAAACGTGTAATAAAATTCAAGAAAAAATAGTTGGTAAAATTGACGGTTCATTTGCTACAATTCAAAATTCAGATGATTCCCCTATAACTATTATAACAAAAGATATTGAAACTGCACTAAGTCTAAAACAAGCTAAAATAGAAGGAAAAATCATATGTGGTATCGATGCAAGCAATACTCAAAACTATAAGCCATTTGCAGGAGAAAAGCTTATCTTAGCAAGTAATGATAGGAATGATGAGGCTAAAAAACAATTGGCA
>NZ_LANP01000028.1 GCF_000964595.1 Orientia chuto str. Dubai
TAACGTTAATCAGAATTCAAAAATATTACATGACACTATCGAAGATACAAGCCTTACAAAAGATAATATTGCTGAGGCATTTAGTATAAAAATTGCAGAACAGGTCTCTGATCTTACTAGAATTAGTGGTAACAAAAAAATTAGTTCTAGACAGATGATTAAAACATTGCGCCTGCAAAATAAAAAAGATTTGTTATTAATAAAATTTCGTTTACATAATATTAAAACTATATCAATAAAACCTTATGATAAAAGACAAAGAATAGTCATTGAAACAGAGCAAGAATTTGTACCTCTTGCTCGATACCTTAAACTATCAGAGATTGCTGATGAGCTAAGTGGATATTGCATACTTAATGCTGCTACTAATAAAACTTATACTCAAATTTATCCATAAATCTTGCACATACTACTTAACTATGATACATTAAAAATTAATAGTTATTAAATCTTCAGTAACTTTCGTACTAAAGCTGTTAATAATTATCATATTAACTAAAAAATCATTATATAAATGTATAAATTACATCAGCTTGCTAAAAACAATGAATTAACAGAATTACAAGAACTTATAAAAACTGGTATAGATCTTAACAGTTTAGAGGGCAGCTATACCGCTTTACATTATGCTGTTCAAAAACGTCATTCAGATGTAGTAAGTATTCTTATATCTGCAGGTGCTGATCTTGATATAAAAGGTATTGGCATTGGATTAACTGCTTTACAGATGGCTGCTATGATTGATAATTTAAGTGCTGTCAAGTTGCTTACAGACGCAGGTGCAGATCTTAATATAGGTAATCAGTATAATTATACTGCTTTACATTTTGCTGCTGCAGGAGGTCATTCAGAAATTGTCAGGCTGCTTATACGTGCAGGTGCAGATCTTAATATAAAAAATAATGCTGGACAAACTGCTTTACATTGTGCTGCTGATATAGGTCATTCAGATACTGCCAAGATTCTTATAAACGCAGGTATAGATGTTAATATAAAAGATAATGATGAACAAACTGCTTTAGAATTAGCTCTTAATGTGGGGCAGATAGATACTGCAAATATAATTCAACATTTAGAGCTAACTAAAAGTATAATTAAGATCTGTGAAGATACTACAAAAGTGTTAGAAGATAAATCTTCATTTTTACAAGGAAAGTTACTACAATTACATGATTTTGATTGTCTAGAAAAAGTATTCTCGTATATTGATAATGATAATCTAACCTTTATAAAAGGGCTATGTACAATCAAACTGCCTATAGAATTAAATAATACAGATATACAAGGTATAGGAGAATCTAGTATAGATGATAACGCATAGTAAGTAAAAGAAGTAAATGCCTTTTTGTTTTGATCTTAACACAAATTAGCTATAAGTACTGTTAAGATTCAGAACCAGCTCAAGCTCATATTGAACATGGAGTAGGCCGTGCTTTAAGGAGTTGATATCCTTGACATGGCCATTCCATTCATTACGGTAGTAGTTTAAGCTATGCTATTCTAATGTATTGCTTAGTGTTTTCATCTGGTTCAGAGAAAAATTTTAAAATCACGGTGGCTTTGTTTTTTTGCTCCTTATCAAAAATATTCTTACCAATTTTAGTCCAATGATCTTGAACAGTTGGATGTTGTGTTCAAAGTATCCTTTAGATAAATAAAAGCACCAAATAGACTGTTAGTAGGTAAATGATCTATTTTAGCTTTAACAGCTAAACCACCAATTTCTATAAGACGACGAGTACGCATTCTACTCTCTTTATCTTTTAGATTAAGTTCTTCCATTATAATTTTAGCTTTTTTTTAAAGTTATAGGGCTTGCTCCTACACATAAGGCAGTATCAGAGCTTAAAGATTATGAAGAACGTTATACTGTTAAAGGATTTCTATTTCAAAAAAGAGCTATTAAGAATAGTTTAATAGTAGTAGATGAAGCTGGAATGCTAAGTAATAACGATTATTTAGAGCTGTTAAAAGTAGTGAAAGAGAATAATTGCCAAATAATCTTGCAGGAATGAAAAACAAACTCGTGAAAGAGGGGATGTTTGAAGTATTGCAATAAATTTGGCTCCATGTATTAACAATATTAAGAGACAAAGCAAAATGGAGAAAGAAGTGCTGAAACTTTGCTGATGACAATATTAAAGCAGTTTCTATGTTGAACAACAGAAGGTTAAGATAGATTATACTGGAAGACTCTATGAGTAGGCTAATTAAAGACTGGAGTCAGAGTAAGTTTCAGCACATGAGCGTGATTATTACAGTACGAACAAAGAGTAGAGTCCTTAATTTGAGTCAAGAGCTTATTAAAGGCGAATGGTACCTGAAAGGTTCAGAATATTGCCGTTTGATTGCTGGTAAAAAAGAGTCTTATATGGCTGGGAAGAATGTATTTCAACAAGCATAAAGAAATTCAAATAGTGAGTTTGCTAGCTTGTTATTTGTAAGTGAAAAAAAGTTTATAGCTAAACAGATAAAGGAATAGAAATCAGCTTTGATCCAAGTAAAATTACTTTAACAGGTATGCAGACAATCTATAAGGCACAGGGAGCATCTATAAAAGATGTATATATTTTACACGATGGTAAGTAAAAAAGAAGTCTATGTAGCTATGACAAGGCATATAGAGATTAAATTATATTGTAATAAGGAAGCTACTTCAAATTTTAATAGCTTAATTTACAATTAAGTAAAGATCAAAGCATGAATTTAAAACTGCTGCAGAGTTAGGGAGAAAACAGTTTTAGGCAAAATTGGTGATGGTTTAAGTCTGTAATAACAGATATAGGAGATAGATTTCATACAAATGATAAGTACTATCGCTATGATAAAAAACCAGAACCATTAGCTGAAATAAGGAAAATAACTGAACAGCCTTATAACCTAGAAGATAGATTTTATATAAATAACAACATTATCATATGATAAAAAGCTAGAAATGAAGACTGAACAAGCAAAAAATAATTTAGCTATAGATAATATGCCAACTCCTGAAACAAATACAGCTCATAAAGTAGTTATTAAAAAATGAGCTACTCAAAAAGAGTAGCTCATAACACATATAAGGTATACAAAGTTTACTAAACCTTCATCAGGTATTGTTGAAAAAAGTAGTAAATAAAGAATTTGCCTGTTATCAAGACAACAACAACCACCCAACAATAAATATTATACCATAAAATTGTAAAAACAGCAAAGGTTTAACATGATTGAAGACATGGGTGATTTAAGAGATAGAATAGCAAATCAAGCTGAAAACATAGCTCGTGATTTGCTTGGAGAACCAAATCCACATTTATCCAAAAACAGAGAGCTACGTTGGGGAAAGAACGGAAAAATTGTCTGCAGTACTAGTGGTAAGTATGCTGGAAGATGGTATGACTTCAGCAGTGGTGAAGGTGGGGATTTATTTGATTTAGCAAGAAGAGAAAAGAGTGGTGATTTTGTTAAAGCTAAGGAATATCTACAGAGCATGGTAGGAATGTCAACCTATTCTAAACAGCAACATAAAGAAACCACTCAAGAAGTTGCTCCAAAAGATGAGCTATTCAAAATTCGAAAAGTTCAATACTTTTATAATCAGTCTACCCCATTATATTTTGGAAAGTACTGAAGTTCAAATCGTAAAAAAATACCTTGAAACACATAGAGGGATCGATTGTTTTGCAATGAATTCTGACTTAAGAGCAAGATAATCTAAAGAACAGAAAATATCCAGCATTTACAGCTTTTTTAAGAAATGCTAAAGGTGAAGTTACAGGTGCACAAGTTGTTATTTAATTCAAAAACAGGCGATAAAGCAGATATTCAGTCCTAGAAGAGCTTTTGGTAAAATTAGGGTTCTTTGTTAGAATTAGTCAATGGAATGACACCTATAACAATTATAACGGAAGGAGTTGAAACAGCTTTAAGCCTTAAACAAGCTGGAGTTAATGGAAAAATTATAGCTGGTGTTGGTGTACATAATTTTAAAAATTATGAACCTATTGCAGGGGAAAAAATCATCATAGCTGCAGATAATGATGGACAAAATTCAATAACCCTTAATACTGTTAATAAGGCTGTAAAAAGCCTGGAAAACAAAGGAGCGAATGTGATAAAAATAATGCCACCGCAAGAAGGCGATTTCAATGATCTATTACGAAGTCAAGGAGCAGAATCAATTAGGAATATCGTAATGCTGAAATAGCTAAACTTACTGTTCAATCAGCTAGGACAGTAAATCAAAATGATGTTAAAGATTTATACGACAAATCATTCCCTCTGTACTATTATAATCAAAAAGATGAAGCCAATGTCGAGGTAATAGTAGCCAATAAATATCTGGAAAATCATACAGGAATTTACAATACAAAAATCTTTGATAATTCTAATTCTATAGGCATAGAATGCTCCTGCAGTTTAATTTAACAAACGGCTGCTAGAGATTAAAAAGTAAGATTTCTGGTTCCTATAATTTAATCTCTAGAGAATATTATCTGACTCTAAACTCAGATAACATCAGGTATACAGTAGCATTTTGATTTTTATCAGTACATGCTTTTTTGTAATATTTCTGAAAAATTTTTCATAATATTAAACACTGATGCGAAATTATCGCATTCATGGTTGTAAAAAACACATATAAAAAAAAGCCTTGTAACAATGATTATTACTGGCATTAAGGCTTGTTTTATGCTATAATTTATAGCAGAAATTTTTTACTAACAAAATTACCTTCTGTGTCAGTAGCAACAGCTGATATTTTTATCCAACGATTTCACAATATACTCAGGATATTGTTCAAACCATTCATGGACTTTGTAATCCCCTAAGCTTGTATCTGTGGTAGAAAAATAAGGACCTTTTTTGAAAAGCCATATATCAATCCTTGAAAAAAACTCATGCCATAATTTGGGATTTTAGTAGCAAAGTAAGCGTCGTCACTAAAAGCGCTATGCTGGACTTTTGAAGCCCAAATGGTACCGTTTGAGATTTTGGTTAATTGATCGCCCACATCTTCTTGATACTGCAGCATTCCTCTTATAAACAACACTGGCTTATCATCTGGGCTGGAATGCACACTAATACGACTGAATACCGCACGTTCGGTTATTTTAGAATCAATATCGACAATCACTTTGATTCTCTTGTCACCAAAGCCCTTAATCTGTGCTATATTAGCACCAATACTATGGCCCATAAGAATGATATTCTTGGTATCAAAAGCGCTTGATATGTTTCCAAAATCTTGGAAGTGCTCAAATACAAAATCAATATCCTTTATCGCTGAGGCAATGATTTCATCGTCGTATGCATAACGATAATCTCTATCCCGCAGAAGATTCCACACATCCTTAGATGTTAAATTTATTTTTGCACCATCAGGAAATTTCACAAAATTTGCCACATAAGGTTGATCCATCGTAATCACTATGTATACATGGGAGGCTAATGCTTCATAAGGAATGGTTTCTTTTTGATGTTCTCCACCACGGCTAGGAAGAGAGATGACGATAGGAAATTTACGGTCCTGGATCATAAGTGCACTTGGAATCGCATGCCCTAAAACCTTTGTTCCGCATAAATTCCCATCATCGAGCGTTCCCGTCATATAAGGAGCTGTTGCTTTTTTTAATGTTGGGTAAAAAACCTTTGCTATTCACCGGCGTGTATCAAGGCTTCGAAGTTGGGTGCAGGCTGGATCAGAAAAACCATACCTGTGCCATATATTCCTTTTGGTTCTGGTAAAGTTAGAGGATTTACAAGTGCAGAAGAATCTATCACAAAAAGCACAGCTAGTAAAGAGAAAAGCAATGTAAAAATCTTCATTTCACTCTCTCTAAAATAAATTCACATCTCTGTGTAACCGTTAGCCCTTTGGGTGTCATAATGATGTCAAAGCCAAACTCTTTATACACATCCAAATGAATTTGTTCGAAAATCAAAGCATCTTCATAGCTAATTTTTCTGGCATCGGTATGGCTCTATAAAGCCAAGGTTTTCAAAAAAGAATATCTGGCTCTGATAAACGCCGTTTTTGAGGCAACGATCAATTTCACCAAGCAACACAGGCGAAGGTGTAAATTCTGTATTTTTCCAATGGGCCAAATATTTACCAAGAGCGTAGGTGCAAAAAGGTGAGCGGTCTTAAAACTGCATATTTCCGGTAGAACTCATCTGCTGCTCGTGTAATTACAAACTTAAGGCTTTCCCATGGCTCTTCTATGCTCTTAGCTAATAACATCCGTTGCTGCTTCATGAATGACAGCATGGCCTAAATTTTTCTAGCTCTTTGATGACAGACGTCTTCCCACTGCTTGGAGTGCTGGTGAAGATGAAGCGTTTACCTTGATTTAAATTATTCATAGGCTAACATCCCTTTCAATCAATCCAACGAGTCTGCCATCTTTAATTTTGATGGGCAGGACCATAACAAAGCCGCCTGTTGATGGCATATTTGCTACATTTTCTATGATTATCTTATCAGCACCTAAAAAGGTTTTATGCACTTTAAAGTATTAGGCGAAAGTGTATCAATGCCAATGGCAACTCACGCCTAGTTCAAGCAAGAGCTCTGCAGCCTCACGGGATACGGATGGGAATAACATGTATGGTATTTCGAAGGTGTATGCCAAAATTTGCTCTAGTCGGTTTTAACCATCACGCATGAGCCTTTTGGAATAAGCCCATACTTGCTTTCAAAATCCGCTACATCTTGGACACTTAAAGAATAGCGTTCGTGGCACTTATCCGATATATCAACAACCACACATGATCAAATCATTTACGTTAAAATCATGAATTAATCTCCCACCAGGAATACAGTGGCTTGGCGCATCCATATGCATGCCGATCCCAGCATGTATTTTAACTTTTATAACGCGGAATTTATATTCGCCTTCACAATCAGAATAATCTCATGATTAAACCCGCAGCTGCCATTCCATGTAGGGATAGTGCTACCAAGTGCGTGGGTTAGGTCTATAAGTTTATAGGGGAAAGTCATAATTTACCTAATTCTAACATTCGTTCAATTCTTTTGGGGTATAGTTTTTTCATCCACGCATCCTTAGACAAGTCTTCATAAGCTAGGCATGCGTATTTTTGGCTTTGCTCTCCAGATCTTTTTGCGAAGTATATTTCAGCAAGCTCTTCGTAAACAAGGCCACGTCCAATGTAAATCAATTCAATTGGCAACAGGCCTTGCTCGGATATTTTTTCGTATTCTTTTAATAGATCATTTTGGATATCCAAGGCTTGATCCAGTTTATTTAAACCACGTAATGCTCTTCCCATACCCCAAAGAGCGCCACGAATAACGATCTGGTCTCCATGTTCTTCAGCATGAGCTTTACACTTCTCGAAAGATTGCAGAGCTTCCAGATATTTTTCTGCCTCTATATAATTTTGCGCCAAATTGTTATAAATAGGACCAAGCCATGCATGGCAGTGTTCATCTTTTGTTTGTTCAGCTAAATTAATCGCGCGTTTATTCCATTCAATTTTGCCTTCGGCGTGCTTTTCTACAATGGCAACCATATGGCTTGCGTTAACTGTATGGAAATCAAATTCAGGGCTTAATTTCGATAAATCATAGGACTGAATAAAAAAAAATAATGCCTGATCCAATCTATCACTCTGGTGATAAACTCTGCCTCTTTCCAGTAACAATCTTATTTTAGCTAATTGATACTGAGGCTCTAATAATCTTTCAGCCTCATCTAACGTCTGATGGGCTATATCAAACTTTTGTTGCATCGCTTGAGCTAAAGCGATTTGAGATAGGATTTGTAAATATACTGATTTATCAGTACGTTTTTCTGCTTCAGGAAGTAATGCGGACAAGTTTCTTTCTATATCAACAGGATTGCCTACGAACAGTTCATCAAAACTATCTAGCTGCGATTTATTAAAGTTTTCGTTCATACGCTTGATAACCTCTTTGTAAACCATAGTACCAGATCATCATCAAGTGGATAGCTATTACCTGGTATTATAGGTTGGTAATTATATGTAACGCCTTTGCCGTCAGGGATATAGCCGCGCTTTATATAAAGTCTTTGAGCTGGTCCATATCCACCATCTTCGCCTGCATATAAGCCCACACCAATCCCAATAATTTGGCTTTTTGTTGCAGCTTCTTTTTCCGCTGTATCAAGCAGCAAGGAACCAATGCCCATTTTTCTGAATGAAGGTAATACGTTTAAATCCATAATTTCTGGGATGTTTTGCTCATTAAAAATGGATACAAAGAACGCCATTTTAAGGTCACGTAACCGGCGAATTCGTCTTGGACGTGAGCCACCAAACCAATCGCTCACCCGCTTCTTACTCCTTAAATATCCTTCAAAAAGCAATGCTGGTTTATTCCAGCCGATTTGGTTAAAAACTGATACAATAATAGGAATGTCATCTGCCATGAATCTATCAATTGATATACAGAGCTGTTTGTTATGAATTGTAAACAAACATTGTTGAGCATTAAAACGTTCAAAGCTCTTGATATGCACCATTCCAATCATCTGTAGCAGTTGACATGACTTGATGTTTGCTTCTTGTGTAATAGCAATGATTTTATTAAATTTTAAGGTGTTGAATCCGTAATCTATGCATAATGTTACAGCTTCACGAGCAAAACCCTTTCCCCAGAACTCCGAAAAAAACATATAAGAAAGCTCAATACCATCTTCGGAATGATGCAACCCACAAATGCCTGTTATTTTTTTAGCGCTCTTGTCAAACACAACACATAGCCCAAATTGATACAGGTCCCAATGATTTTGGAGTTCAACTACTTTTTGCTTAATAAGATCATCAGAAATAATGCCGCCAAGGAATTCTCGAACTTTCTCATCTCGCCATAGATTCTCTGCTATCAACATATCGTCATTTATTGGGCGACGTAACAATAAGCGTGGAGTTTCAATCATAAAAACTTACCCACCGGAACATCATTTGGATCAGATTCATGGCCTTCAGGATCATCAAATGACATGTTTGTATAGCCGTTTTTGAGATAGAACCGTAAGCTGGTGTGTCTAGATTCAGCATGAATGCTTTTAATGCCTAAACTTCTCAACCACTTCTCGATTAAGGCCAAGAATTGACTGCCAGAATTTTGATTTCGCTTATTCTTATTAACGGCAATAATAAGAATTGCCGCTCTTTGATCAGGCCAAAACTGAATATGGGCGTAAGCAACGATTTCTGTGCCTTGGTACAAAACAAGCAGAAGGTTGTCCCAGGATTTTTTCTGCTCAAGATCTTTTCAGCTAATCCATTATGAAAATATTTCTGAACGGTAGCTGCAATTTTATTAGTCGAAGGATCTCTTTCAAAAATTTGAGTATTATTGGTTCTCATAGTTATGCCGACCAATTTTAGTTCCGTTAGAGTTGCGATTGTTTTTTTGCATATTCATTTACTCCTTAATATTTAATCAAATCAGGTATCTTAAGCTGTATAGTTTTGATGTTTATCACGATTTACCTCCCCAAGAAATTCCGCCATCTATGGTAAAGGTAGCACCTGTGACATATTTAGAAGCATTGTTTGATGCAAGGTATAGTATAAGCCCGTCAAGGTCAGTTGGCCCCGCAATATTTCCATAAGGAATCAGGGAAATTATTTGTTCTAAGTCAGGTCCATTCATAGGTGTTCTAATCCAACCTGGAGAAATACAATTGATCCTTATTTTATGGGGCGACAACTCACCAACCAAAGTTTTTGTCAAATGAATCACTGCTGATTTGCTAAAACTATAGGCAGCGCCGCATTTTGCAGGAATAGCATCCCCATTCACACTGCCGATATTAATGATCGACCCATATATGCCGAGGCTCTTCATATGATTTGCGACTGCTTTTGTAACGTACCACACACCCATCAGATTCGTGTGAATGATCGACTCAAAATTATCGTTATCATCTTCTTCAAAAATAGGAGTAAGAATAGCAATTCCGGCGTTATTAACGCAGATGTCGATCTTCTCACCAGCCTGTTCTAACTCAGTGAAACAATTTTTTACGGATTGCTGATCCGACACGTCCATTTGGATGGCTTTAGCATGACCAAGTTCAACAGCTAAGGTGTTTAATTTATCAATCCTACAAGCGGCCAAGATCACCCGCGCGCCTGCACCAGATAGGCAACGGGCAAATTGCGCTCCCCAAAGACCACTTGAAGCTCCGGTGATGATAGCTGTTTTCCCATGTAAATCGAAAAGTGCCGTTATTTTACTAAATTCTAAAATTATTTTCTTGCCCCTTGTGTGCAGCTTTATCTTAACATACTTTGCTATTTTATGCAAATATAGCGAAACTAGTATAAAACAGTTATAATAATAAGATGCAATGAAATTAGTATGACATATTAGATAGAGTTTAGAAAAAAGGCTATAAGGAAAAGAGAGAAAATGAGCTTTGAATGAGTATCAAAAGGTTTTGGAGAAAAGTATTTGTATGGAGTAAGATTGCCGTTAGAGAATAGAAACAGAGCTCCAACAAAAATTTCTATTGATAAAGTGTCACAATATAGGACGCATACCAATATAAACGAGCTGAGCGGCTAGGAGTAAGTAAATCTAGTATACAAAAAGCATTAAAGAGATTGAACGTATAAAAAAAACTGTACAACACACGAAGGCAAAAGAAGAAGAGAGATTAGAATTTCAGGATAAGATAAAAAGGTATAAAGGAAAGGTTATTGTCTATGAGAGCGGTTTTATTGCTAGTGCTCCTAGAACTGCCAGATATGAAGGCATGAGATGTTACTGAATGCATGATTAGCATCCGTCAAAAAGAACTATATGCACATAATAAATCGCTGCTAACCGTATCAATTTTTGACTGTAATATTATTTAACGGTTGGGTAAAACATGATTTAATACTGAAATTACCTAATAATTCTGTAGTTGTGATGAACAATGCAAGTTTTCATAAAAGCCCGTATTTAAAAACTATGCTAGAAAAAGAAGGGCAGAGAATTATTAATAAATTATTAGAGCATCTTCCTTCAGGGCCATACTATAATTACTATGAACCTGGTGGAGGGGCTTTTCAAGTGAAGCACCTTTTTAAACAATGTTTTTTTTTGATATTAATCTTGATTTAATCACCAGCTATCACGCTGTAAAAAAGAATCCAGAAGAGGTTAATAGATTACTAAATCTATATCATGAAAACCATTCAGAAAATTATTACTATAGAATAAATTATTACAGTAATGATCCTAACGATATAACCGCAAAATTTATATACCTCAATAAATACTCATTTAGAGGAATTTATAGACTCAATAGAGATGGTACATCGGCTCAAACATTTTCTGACAAGCAATATCTTAAGCTCCATATTGGCTCTAGAATATACAAATGTAGCAAACTTTTAACCGGTGTATCAATTTGTGCGATGGATTTTTCCTTTATAGAACCGAAACAAGGTGATTTTGTTTATCTTGATCCTCCTTATCATAAATCTGGAGAGCGATTCTACACCAGAATTCCATTTAATGAAAAAGAGCAAATTAGACTACGAAATTTTGTTCATGAATTAACTGACAAAGGTGTTAAAATTATGCTTTCAAATACTGCCTTCATTAGAGATCGATATAAAGATTTTCACATCACGCCTGTTAGAGTTGCATACTCTATCAATGAACAACGTAATCATGTTAATGAACTTATCATTACTAACTATTAAACTTGCTAGTAATTAAATCCGCTTAATAAAATAAGCATACATTTTAAACTAATATTATAACAAAATAAATAAAACTTTAGTTTTTTGAATTTAACTACAAAAACTTAACTAACTCAAAGTTAAATCCTTGAGCTTTGCAGGTATGTTCAAGGTCGCGTATGTAGTTGCTTCTGATATGACTATCTTTAAACCCTGTTTTAGCTTTAATTAATATTGTTTTATTAACATTGTCTTCTTGTATAACCTCTAATTCACTAAACCATGATTTATCAAGCTACCATAAGTTTTATTAAAGATCTCCGTACTTTGTACCAAATTGAGTTAGAAATGTTTGCTTAATTCTATCAGATACTCTTCTTCATTGATTTGTTGCTGTAAAACAGCTTTAGGTCGCTCAAATGGTGTAACTTGCAACTCTTGAATTCTAGATCCATATACATCCTGTACAGCTTCTAATATCTTTGATTTATCACATTCAGTTAATGTAATATTCTTAAGCAACTTAACAAAAAACCTAGTTCGAACTCTGGGCCAAAACTACAAGAGGTTAAAATTTTATAAGCCATATCTTCAAAAGAGCAGCTATTTTACGCTTTAACTGACTTTCTTTACTAGGATCTGGGCTCGTTTCGATTTGAGTTAGATACTTTCCTTAAGATTTCCTACATTATAAACTAAAGTTGCCATTATTGCTTTGGAGTATCACGTAATTCATTTGTTAACGCTTTTGCCATATAGTTTATAACTGATGTCTTACACCAAAATGATAATTCGAATATTGATCTGCTAGCTTTAATAGCAACTTATTGATAAAGTATATGTTGAACCCTCTATTAGACTTACGTTGCAGTATAACTGCATCTTCTGGTGTTAGTGGATAAAATTCTTCTAGCCTTTTTCTTTTGAAATAGCATTTTTCTCATTCAAAATCTGAGAATATTTGTTATTAGTGATGATTTAATCTCTTGTTACGATCTTTATCTGAAATTTGTATATAATTTTCAAAATCATCTTGAAAATTCTGTTCTTCATTATTCTCTACTAACTCATTAGATCTAGATATATTAGCTTTATTATATATCTTAATATTATCTATAGGTAAAACTGGTCTTGTAAGGCAGATAGAATCAGTATGAAGATAAAAATAGGTTTTGTATAAGAATAATTATGCCCCCTATATTCGACCTTTTGAATAAAAATTTTAGAATAATTTATAAAAAATTATTTTCTAAAACTACCTGCTATAGCTGTATTTTTGGAGGCAAAAAGTGCAACATATAGTATGCGATATTTTAACCAATGGTTGTAATTTTACTAGAAATAACAGTGCCAATAATGACACAATTTTTTACCATTTTATTGGAAATTTTATACCAGCAGAGTGGAAGGATCTGATTGGAGATAATAAAAAAGCTTTAAGTAAAACCTCTAAACAACTCCTATCATTCATAGTATTTAGACTGCAGCGCTATTATAACAACGATATAGAGGAATTACAGGAGAGTTATAAGCTTTTTGAGGATAAGTTAAATGTTGGTCAACGCAGGGTTAGACAATGCCTAGTAGAATTAAGAGACGCTGGTTTTAGGA
>NZ_LANP01000029.1 GCF_000964595.1 Orientia chuto str. Dubai
AAATAGTTAAATCTAATTTGGATACATCAATTCCTAAAATTGGTTTAGACATTATATTGCTCCTTGGAAGATAAGTTTTAAAAAGGGAACCAAGACTTTAGCTAACCATATTTATACAGAATAAGTCAGACTTCAGATACTGTTCAGCTTTAGCCTTGTGAAAGAGGGCTCTTATCAGAACCACAGATTTAATATCTAGTCGCATTTACAGAGTCACCTCTTTCTACCTTCAAAAGTAAGCTAACTCCTTTGAAAGCATCCTTGCAAGTATTTTTCTTGCTCTTTCAAGATACATGTCTGCATATCTGGCTTATTGGCTTTAGCCTGAAGAAATTTAGCTATACTACTGAACACACCATTTAATACCGCCATTCTAACTGCATTAGAGGACTTATCTACCACTTTTATACCTGGACGGCCATCATCAACCAGCCTTCAACTTCGATTATTTCTCCTTTATTGTTAATTACTGAAAGAGTTTCTAAACGGCATTTTGCTCTTTCTGAGGAAATATCTCCATTACAAGAGCCAATTAAAATTGCTTTTTTTATTTGATCAGTTTTATATTCATCATAAAGAATAGCCGTATTCAACAGCTGAAGCACTCCGGTGATGAAGAGCTTGTTTTAGTTCCATACCTACAACAACCGAGTAGTACAGCCTTAGCAGAGCTGCCACTAGTAACATAATTTTTAACATCCTTCTTTATAAATCGTTGTACATGCACCAATTTTGCAATTACTTGCAAATGAATTGCTTTAAATCTTTCACTTTGCTTCCTAAGTGCTAGTTACTTTTATTCCGCTAGCAATCCAATCTAGGTAAAAACCTAATGCAATACCAATTGTTACCATGACTCCAGCAAGACAAATGTTGCTACAGCAAAAATCGATGATAAAATAGTTGCACTAGATATACCTTAAGTTTTCCGCTAGAAAGGTTTCCAATTTTATCAAGTTGATTTTCTAGAGTTGAAGCTAATGCTGATTCAAAAGAAAAAAACATATTATTAACAGTGCTATAACAACTTTATTCCATGGATTTTTCAGTAAACTCGAACGTATAAACTCTTGATTATTCAGTTAATTCACTCATAATTTCTCTACTAAGGAGTGAATTTGATATCGAGTTTTTGAGTTGCACAAGAAAAAAATTTATCTTAAATGAGATTTCACTCTCAGCTGCTTTAATAAGCATTACAGGACTTGGATCCTTTGAAACAAAAATCAGTTTTAAATCTTGAACTGTTTCATCTTCACCAATCAATGTTAAATAAACCTTGTCTTTACCTTGCTGTGGTACAACAAAAATACAACCAGAATTATGAATTACCATCTAAGCAGCATCTTGTGGATAAGCAAATATATCGTTAATTTTATCAAACTTTATTCTCGTTGGTCCATATTCGGAAATCTCGATCTCTAGTAGAGTATGAGTGAATTAACTAAATAATCAAGAAAAAATATTTGTATGTTCGAGTTTACTGAAAAATCCGTGGAATAAAGTTGTTATAGCACTGTTAATAATATGTGTTTTTTCTTTTGAATCAGCATTGGCTTCAACTCTAGAAAATCAACTCGATAAGATTGGAAATCTTTCGAGCGGAAAACTTAAGGTATATCTAGTGCAACTATTTTGTCATCGATTTTTATTGTAGCAAGAGGAAATATCAATCTTGCTGGAGTCATGGTAGCAATTGGTATTGTATAATTATATTTAAGAAAAGTAATACCTAAACTTTAAAGGTTATTGGTAATCACATTAAAAATTAAGACGCTTTCCCAATTTTTTATTCTATACTCCCTTTTCCAAAAAAAACTACAGAGCATAAAAAAAGCTCAAATTTAGCCTTTTTTTCTTGTACCTATATATTAAAACTCTATAGAACAAAGATTATCTACCCCTAGTACGAGGGCTACCTGATGATTTGTTTTTCACAAAATCTCTATATTTGGTATTTTGTTGCTTATCACGATCGTTCGGTTTCAGAGAGTTATTACCAGGTTGATAAGGAATTCTAGCACTCAAACTTGACTGCAAGGAACCACAACTTCCCAAAGGACCGTTTTTTTCGTTTCAGCTTTCTCTGCTGAATGATTACTTTTGCCACTATCACCAGTTATACCCTTCCTGCGATTTTGTAGCCTTTTTTTCAGCTCATTCATCATTAAAGTTTGAGGATCTGGGTCAGAATGATGAGGTCGCTGATGTGGGCTTTTATTGCTCTTTATTGGCTTATATCCAGAACTACTAGATAAAGGAGGCAGTGGTGGCGGCGGTGGCGGTATATTTTGTGAGGCTAAATCTACCTGCTTATTTGCTTTTGTTGAGGGGAAATCTTGTTGACTTGATTGATTTTGCTTATACTCCTTGACTTTGGCTTCTAAATTAGCTACTATCTCTTCCATTAACTGAAGCTTTTCACGCAGTTTCTGATTCTGCTGTATTATATCTTTTTCTTTATCTTCTGTTTGTGATTTTTCTGATCCTAATAACGACCTACATTTTTTAACTAGCAACTTTAACAATTGAATCATTGACATTAATGGTTCAAAAAGTCTATGTGACGTTTTTTCTTTCTGCCCCTCACAGTTTCTGAATTCTGGTTTTTTGTTTCTCTATGTTCACTTGCTGACATAATTAACTACTCTCAATGATGAATTATAATATTCATGATATACAATTTAATTTGAATTGCCAGCGCTAATTTTACTGCAGTTTGTTATTTATATTAAAATTGAGCAGACTTAATTTAGATCAAAGTCTAGCAAAATCAACAAATATTTGTATCCACATAATACTGCAGAAATTTATAATTCTAATTATTTTTTTATTGCACTTTATTAAAAGAGAAATCCTTTTCAATAATTATAGAAGCATTTTACTTAATAAATTGCATGACACAGAGTCTTAAATAGTTCTTTAAAATATCATCTGTATATTACTTATTTGACCATTGATCTAAAAATATGATCAAATTGTTTCTAACTCATATAAAATTAAACAAGAACCAAGAGGAAGAATATCAGCTTCGAAAAAAGTTTACAATTATATCAGCTACAGATTTTCAGGTAACAAAATAAGCTTTGAAGAGTATATTAAATCTAATTTTTGATTTATTTTGCAAAATAATGGCTAGAAGAACTCTTTACTGTCATAAAGAATAAATATTAGAAAGAAATATCTGTAGTAGCTAAGATTTTCCATAATTTAATATAAGAATAAGATCTATCAAGCATAGTAGATACCCTGCAATATCCATTTATTATTCCCAAATTGACACGATCTACTCTATATTGAAAATTCAAAACTGACCTGTAGATGACATAAAATCCAACTAGTTTAAAGCTTATTATAACTTTCAACATTTTTTTCTGTTATATATATTTTGCTACAATCCCATGCCTATCTTGTGTTTTAGGAGTTTTAAGTTATACTATAGTTTTAGTCTGTTAACAGTTTTATAAGTTTTAATTATTTATGAAGATTTTAGCAAATTCTATTCGAGAAGGAAATATTCTTAAATATCAAAATAATTTATGGATAGTAAGTAAAAATCCAGAGCATACTAAACCAGGCAAAGGCGGAGCATATATTCAGTTGGAAATGAAAAACCTTAAAACTGGTACCAAAATTTATGAAAGGTTTAGCTCATCTGAATATTTAGAAAAAGCAATGTTAGAACAGAAAAATTACCAATATCTTTATCAGGAAAATAATCACTTGGTACTAATGGATTTGCAAAATTTTGAACAAATCTTAGTCAAAAAAAGTATTATAGCCGATAATAAATTACCTTTTTTGCTAGAAAATACTGTAGTAACTATAGAAACTTATCAGAATGAAATAATAAGGCTTGTTTTACCAAATACTGTAGTAGTTGAAATACTAGAAACCAGCCCTAATATAAAAGGAGCAACTGTAACCTCTTCTTACAAGCCTGCTATTTTAACCAATGGAGCTAAAATCATGGTACCACCATATTTAAGCCCTAGAGAAAAAATTGTTGTCAAGTTAGAAGATCTTTCATTTGTCGAGCGAGCTAAATGACTCTACCAATTATTAACATACTTGAGCAAATTATTAGAAAAGCAACAGTTTTTTTATTAAGAGATTTTAGTGAATTAGACATAATACAAAATACTAATTGTGATACTAGATCATTTGTTATACATTCTTGTACCAAAATTCAAAAGCGTATAATTGAAGGAGTAAGTAAATATTCATCAGATGATATTGGAAAACTAGTTTTCTGCCATGAGCAACGCATAACAAATTTACCAGATGGTAAGTATTTATTAGTAAATTTAATAGATAATTTAACCAATTTAGAAAAGGCATTACCATTTTTTTGTATTGAATTTTCTTTGCAAACAATAGTACAACAAAAAAGAAAAATTCACTGTGGAATACAATATTTTCCAGCTATAGGGGAAATTTATTATGTAGATAATAATGAAGTATGGGTTGACAAATTTAACCATCAACAATCAAATCGTTTTAAGCTAAGAGTTTCAAATTTTAAAGCCAATAAATATAAGTTATTAGCAATGGAACTTACATTAGCTGATTCATGGAATAAGGCATTACTAATAAAGATTAACAATGCTGTTATTAACAATAAGCAAATTAGATGTTTTGGTAGTTTAAGATATGCCTGTACATTGTTTTTAACAGGTAAGCTAGATATTATAGTATATGATCGCTTAGAAAGCATTTATGATTCCGATGATTTAATAAAATTACTTGTAACTAAAGTTGGAGGCATAGTTAACGTCATTAATCCCAATATTAATGTAATTTCTACATCATCAATAAGGGTAAGTATATAAAGTTTAACAATGAATTTGATCGAATGAAAATTCTTGGTATCTGCACTTCAAATAACAGATGTTCAGTAGCAATTAGCGAAAATAATAATATTTTAGCTGCTAATTATAATGTTGAGCCTGCTATGCAGGCTCAACATTTGGTTCCTATGATTCAAGAAACCATAAAGCAGGTAAAAATTACATTTGAAGATATTAATTATTTAGCTGTTACTCAAGGACCTGGTAGCTTTACTGGTATAAGGGTAGGACTTGCTGCAGCATTAGGTATTACCATGGCATCAAAGATTGTCCCTATAGTCATATCTGATTTTGAGGTATTAAAATTTCTTATAAAACAACAAATAAAAGGGCTAAATATGGCTTTTGCTGCTATTAAAGCTTACAGAAATAAAATTTATTTACAAAAATTTGATTTTAATAGTAACACTCAATTTCAAGCAATATTAACTGATACTGCTGAGGCAGTAAACTTGATATTAAATACTAAATCATTATCTGCCTGTGCAGGCAACGCAACAAAGATGATATATGAACTATTAGCTGCAACTACAACTATACCAAATAATGTATTCTTTTTACCAAGATTTGTAAATTATGATGCAAAACCAGTTTGCAGATTAGCATATCAATTATTAGTCTCAAAACAGAGTTATTCTACTGAACTTATTCCATTATATATACATAATCAGAATTTTAAGCATTGGAAACCTAATTAAAATAAAAAAAAATATCTATAACTTGTAATGGAAATAATAAATGGAAGTAATGACAAAGCAACATCTAAAATTACAAGTTTGGTTGCTAGGCTTTATTAGTGGATTTACTTTACTAATTAATAGTAATACATTAAACTTTTGGCTAGCTTCAGAAGGAATCAGTAAGCCAAATATTGGACTATTTTCAATCATATTTTTACCATATTCTATAAATTTTCTCTGGGCTCCTTTTTTAGATTCAAAAAAGGTAATTTACCTTTCATCTATTTTAGGACATAGAGTAAGCTGGCTAGTAATTATTCAGTTGTTACTTGCTATAAGCGTATTTACTATGGGTAATTTATCACCTGCAACTGAACTATATAAGATTAGTATAGTAGCATTCATAATCTCTTTTTTTTGTTCAACTCAAAATGTAGTATTAGGTGCTATTAGATCTTCAATAGTGCAGAGTAATGAGCAAGGATTATTTTCTGGAACATATATCTTTGGCTATAGAGTTGCTATGATAATTTCTGGATCAGGGGCAATATACTGCTCAACAGTTATAAGTTGGAAAAGCATTTATCATTTTTTTTCTTTAGTAATTATACTATTTTCTATACTACTAGTAGTTTTTGCTAAAAAATTCAGGTGTGAAGAATCAAACGAGTTTCAAATAAAACCTGAGCAGTTACAAGTATACAATTCTCTTACTTCCCTAACTTCTTTTCTAACAGAAATAACTAAGCCAATAGGTTCATTTAGAACAGTGCTAGTATTATTAATATTTTTAATTTTTTGCAGAATACCCGATAATTGCATTTGGACTATGCTTAATTCTTTTTTTTTTGAACTAGGTTTTAGTACAACAGAAATTGCTTTTGCAGGCAAATTTTTAGGGACAATTAGCGCTATTTGTGGTGGACTAATAGCTAGTTGCATTATTCACAAGATAACAATATTAAATGGATTAATTTATTTTGGATTTTTACATGCTATATCACATTCCTGTTTTATTATTTTAGATATTTTTGGGAAAAATTTAAGTATATTAGTTATAGTTAATATATTTGAAAGCCTAACAGGTGGTATGATGATGTCCTGTTATATTGCTTTAATTAGCTCATTATGTAAAGGTTATTATAGAGCAACTCAATATTCTTTTCTCAGTTCTATGATGGGAATATCAAGAATTTTTCCAATCATATCTGGATACACAATTGAGATTATTGGTTGGCGATGGTTTTTTGTAATTATAACAACTAATGCTATGTTAGCTGTACTGTTAGCTAAATTTTTAGCAAAAATTTTGAAAACCAAAGTATAAAATATGATTACTAAACTCATAATTATAACTTATTTATTACTCACTATTGGAGTAAGTATTTATTATCGAGCTAAATTTCATTCTTTAGATGATTTTGGTGCTGCTAAAATGAGCAAAACCATAAATAATAAATTTCTACTTGTTATAGCTATATTAACTACGTCAATTGGCGGTGGTACTATACTTGGTATTGCTGAAAAGGTTTTGATTAGTAACAGTTTAGTATGGAGTTATGGCCTACTATTATCAGTAGTAGTTGATGTTATAATAGCATTACTAGTTATGCCTCAATTTAGTTATAATAATAGATTTTGTAGTATTGGTGATATTGCCTATAAACATTATGGTAATTATGGGCGTATTATTGCTGGTATAGGAGCAGTTTCAGCATCAATAGGATACCTTACAACTCAAATTATTGTTAGCGGAAGAATTTTTGAATTTATTTTTGGAATTAAATACTCAGAAAGTTTAATACTAAGTTATTTAATAATTATTATTTATACTGCTGTTGAAGGAAGTAAAGCGATTATTGCTACTTACTTGTTGAGATTTATAGCTATGATATTAATTATTGTTGTAGTTCCAACTATTGGAAGCTATAAATTAGGCATTTATAATATAGTAAATCAAATTTTACCTAAGTATGCTTTATATAATTCAGAATTAATATTGAGTACTATAAAAATAGCTTTATGTTTTTCTATTATTGGGTTTCATCCAAGTCTCATTCAAAAATTATTAGCGAATAATAATAGCGCAACAACAATTAAGCATGCATTAATTATTAAGTCTTGCTTGTATGCATTTTTTATAATTTGCATTACTATCAATGGTTTAATAGCATTTTGTATTATGCTACCACAGGATACTGCTACACCAATATTAGTTATACTTAATAGTTTTTTTTCACCACTATTCAAAGGGATTTTGCTGGTAGGATTATTATCTATTGTTATCACTACAGCTCAAAGTAATCTTAGTGTTATATCAATTAGTATGATTAATGACATTATTAATCCGTTAACTAATATCAGCAAACCTGCAGTATCATTTTTATTAACGCAAGTTATTACCATACTGACTGGTAGTATTTCTATCTGTATAGCTCTTAATTTTTATAGTGTAGTTGATCTTATAATATTTATGAATGGCTTTTGGAGTGCTCCTCTATTAGTACCAATTATTTTAGGATTATTTAATATAAAAATTAGCACTAAAGCTTTTATATGCAACAGCATATTAGGATTAGCAACATTTATTATATGGGAATATTATAACTTGTTTTCAGTTTTCAGTATATCTGGTGGTGTTATTGGTACTACCATTAACTTTTTATTCTTTATCTTAATATACTTATTTAATTTGCGGAATGGTAAATTAGTAATAAGATACAGTAATTAATTTCTATAACTTCTAATTATTTAAAAAGTATGTGTAGTTATCATTTGTTAAATAATAGAGCAGTTTTGCATTTATCTGACTGTGATGCAGCTAATTTTTTATTAAGAATTACTACAAATGTTATACCTAAAGATGGTGAAGCTAAGTATTCTATGATTTTAAATCCAAAAGGCAGATTTTTATTTGATTTTTTCCTTATTAATAATCGTAACAACTTTTTTATTGATTGCTCTGCTAGTATTAAAAATGATCTTTTATCAAAATTAAATATGTTTAAACTTAGATCAAAAGTAAAAATTAGTGATGTAAGTGACTGCTATAGCATTATATATAGTCAATCTTATTTATGTGATAGTGACTTATACAATCTTAATCTTGAAGCTACTAAGGTATTAATTCAATATCAGGATCCTAGATTTAATCAAATGGGATTTAGATTATTAACAAATAAATTCAATTCTTACAACTTAGTTACATCAAATATTGATCTATATTTAGTTGATAAATATAAATTTGCAATACCAGATGGTGAAATTGACTTGCAATCTAACAAAGCTATTCCTATTGAATACGGTGCTAATATATTAAATGCTATAAGTTATTCAAAAGGATGTTATATAGGGCAAGAACTAATATCCAGAATTAGATCTCAAGGAATAGTACGAAAAAAAATATACCATGCTACTAGCAATGAAAATTTACTGGGTATTTTACATCAAACTCCTGTAATGCATAATGGTAGTATTATAGGTTATTGGTGTTCTGGACACTATACACAAGGCATAGCATTAATCAGAGAAAGTGATGAGCATCAGAACCTTTCTCAACAAGAAATCACTGTAAGTGATATAAAAATAAAACTTAGCATTCCTCCATGGCAAACAACCTTGAGTTAATGTATCATGTTGATCAATAACTTATAAATCACATTCTTTAAATCTATAATCTCGCTGGTACAGCAGCAACCAATTTGAGCAAGGGAAATATTTCCTCCACCACTACCACCTAGATGATTTATAATTTCTTTCACTAAGTTATTAGCTTGTATTTGATTAATAATATTATTGCTAACACCAATTATAATGGTGTTTTTATTATCACTTTTATTTATTACAACCATAACTAGATTCTGAATATTTTTTGTCGTATTACTTATGGCTTTTCGAATAATCTGAAGATTATAATCCTCAACGTTTTTATAAATAAATTTTATTTTTCCAATATTATCAGCAACATTTTGTATATCATTATCACATAAAAGTAGTTGATTATATTTTAATTGATGTAACTGTTTTTTTAATAAATTATTTTCTTCTATAAGACTATCAATTTTAGGCATTATCATTTGCTTAGTAATGCTGAACTTTTCTAATATTTGACTAATTAGCTCACTATCTTTTCTAGCTTGTTCTATAACATGTTTACCTGCAATTGCTTCTATTCTCCTAACTCCAGCAGCAATAGCACCTTCAGATAAAATTCTAAATGCTCCAATATCTCCAGTATATTTAACATGAGTTCCACCACATAATTCAAAGGAGTAATATTGAGTATCAGATGTTTCCCCTATAGATATAGTTCTAACTTCATCACCATATTTTTCTTCAAATAAAGCTACTGCCCCTTGAGATATTGCTTGATCAAAAGGCATTATTGTAAATTGAACTGCAGTATTGCTGAGAATAATTTCATTAACTCTATTCTCAATTTTAGTTAAAAGCTCTTTACTGATAGATGTTGAATGTGAAACATCAAAACGTAGATAGTCATAAGCTACCAATGATCCTTTTTGGATAATATGGTTACCTAAGATTTCTCTTAAAGCTGCATGTAAAATATGTGTTGCTGAATGATGAATTTGCAATTGAGTACGATATGACTGATCAATTACCATATGTACTACAGCATTTATGTTAATTCTTCCTTCTACTATTTTACAAACATGAACGTGAGTATATCCTAAAAGCTTTATAGTATCAATTACATGAATTTTACACTCCTTATTTTTAATTATTCCTATATCTCCCATTTGTCCACCAGATTGAGCATAAAAAGGAGTTTGATTTGCTATAAGCCAAAATTCTTGATCTTTCTGCATTATATCAATATATTCTACATATTGATTATCTTGAATAAGAGCTACCACTATTCCTTCAGCTTGACAAAGGCTATAACCTACAAATTCAGTTATTCTAAAGTCTTCTTTTAATTTTTCCAATAATAACTGTTCCTTATTGCTACCATGCATTTTCCATAATTGCCTTGCTCTATTTTTTTGCTCAAGCATGCTCTGGTCAAATTCTGTTTTGTTGACTGAAATATTTCTTGTTTTTAGAATGTCCTGAGTTAAATCAAAAGGAAAACCATATGTATCATAAAGTTTAAAGGCAATTTTTCCAGAAAGCTGATTTCCTGATTTTAAATTCTTACTCTCTGCTTCAAGCAACTTTAATCCTTTCAATAAAGTTACCTTAAATTTCTCTTCTTCATTTTTTAGTAAGTAAGTAATTAGCTTTTGTCTAGCTCTCAATTCCTTATAGAAATCTCCCATTTCATTAATTAAACTTGAAACTAGTTGATGCATAATAGGTTCTTTGCAGCCAAGTTGATGAATTTGATTCATAGCTCTTCTCATTATTCTTCTTAAAACATATCCTCTACCTTCATTAGAAGGCATTACTCCATCCGCAATCAAAAAAGCGCTAGCTCTTAAGTGATCAGCAATTATTCTATGAGAAAAATTAGCTTCTCCAACTGATTTCACTTTTGTTAAATGCTCAATATTTGCAATCAAGTTTTTAAATAAATCAATGTCGTAATTATCATATACTCCTTGTAATACTGTTGCTATACGTTCTAATCCAGCACCAGTATCTATACAACGCTTTTTTAGTTCAACCCTAGTTGATTCATTAAGTTGGTCATACTGCATAAACACTATGTTCCATATTTCAGTATAACGTCCTCCATCTTCATCTTTTGTCCCAGGCAAACCGCCTGCTACCTTATCTCCATGATCATAAAAAATTTCTGTACATGGTCCACATGGTCCAGTAGCTCCCATCGACCAAAAATTATCATCTGTTTTAATGCGAATGATTCTGCTATTGTCTAATCCTGCAATTGATTGCCACAGCTTTGCAGTTTCATGATCAGTATGATATACTGTAACAATAAGACGATTTTTATCAATAAGTAATTCTTTTGTTAAAAATTTCCATATAAGATCCATAAATTCTGGCTTAGCATTATTTTCTCCAAAGGAAAAATTGCCTAACATCTCAAAAAAGGTATGGTGGCGTGCTGTATAGCCAACACTTTCTAAATCATTATGCTTTCCACCAGCTCTCACGCATTTTTGGCAAGTTACTACTCTACTATACTTACTTATTTCAGGTGCTCTAACATAATCCTTAAACTGTACAATACCAGCATTAACAAAAAATAAGCTAGGGTCATTGTCCGGTACTAGAGGACTAGAGCTAACATGATGATGATTATTTTTTTTAAAAAATTCTATAGAAGTTGTACGAATTTGATTAATATCTAAAAATGTTGACATTTATTATTCTAAGTTGATGTGCAATCTTAATCGCTGTTTTTAAGTCATTACTATAGCTAAAAATAGTATATATAACGCTACAAATATATACTGTTATTATTACCTATACTATATTTTTATAGCTGTAATTAGTAGTATATTTAAGCAAAGCTTGCATAACTTTCAGAAAATTTTTAAGAAATAATGTAACAACTTTCTTTTACATAACTATATTCAAATCCAATACATTGCAAGGTGTACATCTGTGTTTTAAATTTCTGACAGGTAATAGCTAATTTGAGAGGATAAAGAGAAGCAAAAGCAAGCAGCTATACCTATCGGAAATCTTATCTACCTTCTTAGAGCAGTCATCGATACTTCATTCTTTATCCATACTGTTGCTTTTGGAACAAACAACAGTATAACAATAAAAAATGATGGAAAAAAACATTCCATAGCGAAAATACCAATATTCCCCTATTCACTTTTGTTATATTGTAGTAACTTAACTATCTGTCTAAGATACTAAATCAAGTCTATACAATTTATTCTTGATAACTCGGATGCTTTAACATTGTCTATAGGTAAAATTGGTCTTGTAAGGCAGATAGAATCAGTATGAAGATGAAAAATAGGTTTTGCATAAAACTGATTATGCACCTTATATTCTACCTTTTGAATAAAAATTTTAGAATAATTTATAAAAATATTATTTTCTAGAATCACTGCTATAGCTGTATTTTTGGAGGCAAAAAGTGCAACACACAGTATATAACTAATGGTTGCAATATTGGTATAATTTTTTATCATTTTATTGGAAATTTTATTCCCTCAGAATGGAGAAAGTTAACAGGAGATAATGGAAAAAAAACTTAAGTAAAACATCTAAACAACTCTTATCATTGATGGTATAGTTAATTCAGCATCTATTTGTTTTGTAGTGCTATTAATTCCTTCTGTAGCTAATTTTTTAGTTAATTTATTAATTTTGTTTTGACCTTCATCTTCTATAGGCATAAAATTCCCCTGCTATTTAATTTAACAAATGGCTGCTAGAGGTTAAAAGAAATAAATTTGCTGTTTACGCCTTTAATCTCTAGAGAATATTATCTAACTCTAAACTCAGATAATATCAGGTATACAGCAAT
>NZ_LANP01000003.1 GCF_000964595.1 Orientia chuto str. Dubai
AGATTCCAAGTGAAGGTAGAGTAATATATAGAGATGAATGTGAGAAAGGACTTATACTCCGTGTGTCATACCCTAGTGAAAAAGGTTGAAAGTCATATTCAATCTAAAGAAGAAGGAAAGTTAATTTTTGTTAACTTTCGCACTTTATAGAACCTGCTATTAACTTGTGTTAACTTTTATTAATTTTTGTAATTAATATTCAACCTTAACTATAATTAAATTTGCAAAATTTGTCAATATTATAAAAAAATTAATGCAAAAGGTCGAATATAAGGAGAATAAAATTTAGGAAATTTAGCACTAATTTTTAATTCAGAAGTTGAACTAATGATCAAGAAACGCATACAACCTAAGGGTAAATCAAGCGTTTTTCAATTCAGATGTATTATGAATGAATTAATATAAAAAAATTGCTATAAAACAAGCATAATTATTTGATCAGTTATTTAACCACAGTGTAATATTTATTAATAATATACATAAATTATATAGTAATTATGTCTTCAATAGTATTAAAGTTTACAAATAGATTACTAAGTAAAATAGAGACTCCGAGTGAAAACACAGTTTATAGAGATGAAAATGAAAGAGGACTTGTTTTAAGAGTGTAATATTGTCTATAGGTAAAACTGGTCTTGTAAGGCAGATAAAATCAGTATGAAGATAAAAATAGGTTTTGCATAAGAATAATTATGCTCCCTATATTCGACCTTTTGAATCAAAATTTTAGAATAATTTATAAAAAATTATTTCCTAAAACTACCTGCTATAGCTGTATTTTTGGAGGCAAAAAGTGCAACATATAGTACGCGATATTTTAACCAATAGTTGTAATTTTACTAAAAATAACAGTGTCAATAATGATACAATTTTTTACCATTTTATTGGAAATTTTATACCAGCAGAGTGGAAGGATCTGATTGGAGATAATAAAAAAGCTTTAAGTAAAACCTCTAAACAACTCCTATCATTCATAGTATTTAGACTGCAGCGCTATTATAACAACGATATAGAGGAATTACAGGAGAGTTATAAGCTTTTTGAGGATAAGTTAAATGTTGGTCAACGCAGGGTTAGACAATGCCTAGTAGAATTAAGAGACGCTGGTTTTATTGAGGTTGAAAATAGGACAACAATTAAAAATAATCTTAAATGGCGTAATATTCCATGTATAAAACTTATTAAAAATTTTCAACATGTTAGTAACTTCGAAAAAGAGTCAACAGAAAAAAATTTTGGCTTGAACTTACAAAAAATTGCAAGAACATATATTGGTATTAACATTATCTACTGAAAAGGCCTCAAAGGCATATTCAATATAAAGAAGAAGAAAAGTTAATTTTTCGTTAACTTTTGCGCTTTGTAGAACCTACTATCAACTTGTATTAACTTTAATTAATTTTTCAATATTCAACTTCAACTATAATTAAATTTGCAAAATTTATCAATATTACAAAAAAATTAAAGCAAAAGGTCGAAAATATGGAGAATAAAAATTTAGGAAATTTTACACTAATTTTTAATTCAGAAGTTGAACTAATGATCAAGAAATGCATACAACCCAAGGGTAACCAAGCGATTTTCAAGTTAGATGTATTATGAATGAAATAGCACAAAAAAATTGCTATACAACAAGCATAATTATTTGATCAGTTATTTAACCACAGCATTTATTAATAATATCAATTATATAGTAATTATGTCTTCAATAGCATTAAAGTTTACAAATAGATCACTAAGTAGACTCCGAATGAAAAAATTGATGCATATTTAAGCAGCAAACAAATATTTTATATTTATGCAGCTCTAGTTTTTATAAGATTGCAAAAATATTTTTTTTTACAAGTGGTATTGCTTCGGTCAGAATCTTAATTTAGAACTTTATAATACACACTTTAGTAATCTCATTACAGAGTTACATTCTATATATAGATTACATAATTACAGCTTAAGATTACCAAGGTTATTGAAATTTTTACTAAAAGTAAATAAGCTTGATCTAACTCATTACCTATAGCATATTAGGAAGTATGGCTATAATTGCCATGATATAAAAAGGTGTTATCAGAATAAAACTAGCTTTAGCTGTTATTTCTAAGTTCTGTAGCAATTTCAATGCAAGCAAAATCTGCAGCCAGTAGATTACTAGATAAATATTAGATAAACAATATATGATCTTGTACTTTTTTTATAAAACAAGAAGCTTGAGTAAATTTTAAGTTGCATCGCTACTGATTTAATGTGTAATGATATTTACATTTAATGTATAAAGTTTTTGGTAATATAATATGATTTTAATGGGAAAACTACTATGAATAAGTTAAGGCTTTATGCTCGGCTGCTATATGCTCCTGCAAGGAATATTTGTAGTTCAGTAAATAAGCATGTTTTACCTTATGTTGCTAGTACAGGCGATATGGAATTATTACAGTATCTGATAGACAATGGAATCGATGTAAATGCCCAAAATCATTGGTGTAATACTGCATTACATGTTGCTCTATATGCGGCACCATACCTATGGTAATGTTGTTGTTAGAGAATAATGCTAATCCAAATCTACAAGATGTAAATCTCAATTCTTCTTTACATTTAGCTGTTGCAAGAGGGCATACTGATGTTATACGTTATCTATTAGATTATGGAGCTGATGTAAATTTACAAAGTGGCGTTAGTGAAACTGCTATACAGCTAGCTTGGCGTAAATATCCCGAGAGTCGAGAGGTATATTTAGACATAGTAAGATTATTAGCTTCTCACATTGTTAAGATGGAACATTGTAACCTGGTAGATATTAGTTCACAAGGTTTTTTTTACAAAATAAAGGGCTTATCAATGAATCAGACCCGCTAAAGGCATTTGAACAACAATGTCATAAAGAAATAATGGCAATGAAGTCTATCTCTGTTAGCAAAAGTAGTTTATCTTTTTTTGATATATTTGTGCTGAGAAAAAATATAAACATATTAGCAAGATGTGCCAATAATCCTGATATTGAAGGTAACTATTGGAGTAAATTTCCAATATATTCTTCCTGTATTAAACAATCTATTGAAGCAGGAAAAGAAAGATTCATAGTGCTACAAGGGGCAGTTGAATCAATGGATGAGATATTAGAATCCAATGATGGTTCTTTGCTAGAAAGTAGTACATTTTGGCATTCCTTTTCACCAGAAGTAAGGTTGATGATATTGGAGCACTTAAGCAATGATGATTTAGCAAAACTTCAACATAATGACGAATTAAAAGTTGAAGGAGCTTATGCTATATATGAGGAGTAGCTAAGATATAAAAGCTCTTGTAACATTGGTTGTTGTAAATCGATTATTAAGTAATAAAGTGCAGCCATGTTAGCTAAAATAGACTGAAAGTTCAATAAAAAGTTAGATCTAGCTTCTATGGGCTTAAGCTGTTATTCTTTTATGCTTAAGCACTTTAAAATTACTTAAAAAAGCATGAATCATAAGTTAAAAACTACCTAATAATGCTAATGAGCTATTGATATCAGAGATTTATAATAACAAGTTTAAGTGTTATAACTCCGAAAATACTGTGAGTCATATTATTATGATAAAGTAAATCCTCATGATATATTTATTAGGTGCAAAATGTTTAAAGAAATACAAAATCTTAGGAGAATAAGTGCTAGAATGGCTATAATACTTACTCTCTTTATACTCTTTAAACTATTATTATAGTATAGAACTCTGGTTAATTTAAGCTAAATACTATATTCCACTATCCCATAGTAATTGATGTTGCTGATATGATTCGATGAATTGCTCTTCATCTGCTTGTAGTATAGTGTTTTTAGTTTTATCTTTGCTTAATAATGAGCATTGCAACTGAATAGATTCAGGCATTTTTTCTGGTTGAGGAAGATTTGTCAATAGCCATTTTCTATTTCTATGTCTTCAGATTGTGTTAACTGTATCTTGTTGTCGTTGTCAATGTCACTATCAGTTAAGTTAGGTTGTTGCTCTTCAAATATCACCTCGGATTGCTTTTTAATGTATCCAGGTGATAGATTATTTTTAAATTTATCTAATTTAACTTCTATTTCAGTGCCCATATTATTGGTTAAATCATAATATTGCTTAAGTTATACTAACTGTATGTTACTGTTGATTTCAGTGTCACTTTCTATATCAGTTGAATCAAGATTTTGTGCTTTATATTTTTCTATAAACTTAACTATATTACTACTTAATCTTGAAAAGAAAATCTTATTTAAATCCTTTAGTACTATAGGATGATTTATTGTAGATTTTATTTTTATGACTGCACTTTTGCCTAATTTATCAACTTTGTAAATATCTTCTATAAAGTCATTGATATCTGCTAACTCAATTGACATATCAATGTGTTCATATTTTCTGTCTCCTGGTATTACATTGCGCACAATAAAATATGATGCAAATTTTTTTTATAAATCGTTGTTGTACGCATTTTATAAAATGTTCTGCTAAATCTTTTTCTTCAAGTTGTTGTGTCAATTCTGTTTGTAAAATATCGATTATACCTGAAGCTATGTTTTGTAGTGAAGGTGGTGTTATATGTGAAAAAATTTTTAAGCAAAGAATTCTTTATACTTATTTTGCCTATCTGTTGTTAGCTCTGTTATATGATTTTTTATATTCCATTGTAACTTACGATCATTAAAAAATTTGGCAAAATTTGATACTATAACCTCTATTTCATTAGACTACAATCTTTGACTGATAAGCCATTCAGCTGTTCTTTTGCTGACTTTTTCTTCAATATAGCCATAAGTTTTAAAATGCTTTGTAAAATATGAAATTAATTTTGTTGTTAAAAATTGTTTTACAAGTTGCTGATTATACTATGTTAAGTACACAATTGCATATTTTATATGAAAACCTGATGCTCTCATAGTTTGAGTTATAATACATAACTTTTGCTGGAAAAAGTTCCTTGTTGTTCAAACTTAGCTTCTATATTTATATTAGCATTCTCTATATATTTAAGGATAAAATTCGTCATACATTGTTACCTTATAGTTTAAAGTTTTGTTATATATATAAATGATCAAGAAATACAATTTATAATATTAAACTCTGATTTATCATAGTAAAAAAATTTAATTGATTTAAATTCAATAAGGCTTGAAAAGGACTCATATGTAGAAGAAACCATAAGACGCAGTATGTGTGATGTTTTACTTTTAGCTGAAACTAAAAATGATGAAGAAGAGTTTATTTATTTTCTTATTGAAGTATAAGTTAGTTCAAACTATTGGATTGCTTTAAGATTGTAGGAGTATACCTTATCCATAAAATCTTGAAAAGAAAGAGATAAATTACCAATAGTACTATCTATGATAGTATATTATAAAAACTAATACAATAAGAAGCTTATGGAAAATAATCCAGAATAATAAGCAGGAGAATACCAACTAACCAGCTGCAAGCAATGCTAAATGATGAAATCAAGAGAAAAGTATTAGTCTAGTGTATTTATGAAATAATATAATAGCATTATGGGAGGAATTTTCTGAATTTTTGATATTATATGAGTGGCTATATTATTTAATTAATAACAAACTTTTTTGTTTTGCTGACGCAATTTTTAATCATTTTTCTAGAACTGATTTTTTTGTTAACACTGATTCTGATTGCTCTGCAACGGTAAAATACTTTATCAATATTTTTTTGTAAAGCTTTGTATTTTCAATTTAAAACTTTATTCAGTACAAATATTTTGCCAAATTGATTTCCAACCTTTATCATGACTAATAGATTTAAACTTAATTACTTTTGCAAAGTTTGCATGTTTTGCAAACTTATCAATAATAAATAATGGTACTATCTTGTCTTCTATACCAGTTAAATGAAGCTGGGGTATGTTCTTAACGCTTTCAGCATAATCAATAGGATTAAGTGAATCTGTCATATGAGGGCTATTATGAAAATTATTAAATGCAATGTGATCAAGATTACCAGCTATAGTTGTAATTGTCTTAATATTAGGGTTAATTGCTGCAACTAATACCGCTAATCCACCACCACCAGAATAGCCAATAATATCTGATGGTTGATTGTTGCTAATTTTTATAATGACTTCATTAATAGCTTCGACAACCTCTTTGGCAAATCGTTTACTAGTCCAATATTCTTTTTTGCAGTTTTGCTGTAATGATGGAGAAACATATTGACAGGGTCTAGCTATATAAACTACGTTTGGTCTTGGATCAATTATAGCAAGCTCTAGCACTAATGGAAGTAGAGGTGTGGGATTGTCAGATATACTATTGTTATAGTATATTAGGCCATCACCTTCAATGTAAAATACAAAATTTAAATTTGGATTTTTGATTTTATGAAAAATTGTAAGAAAAAAACTATTAGTTTTTATTATATCATTTTTCATTTCTGTATTTAGAATGACTTTGTTGGCCCTATTAACACGAGCTTTATAGCTAGCGTTTATATGACTTGATAATAAAAAACTAATTATTGATATTAGTATTAGGTTTTGCCGTTTAGAAAAAACGCTCATACATTTTTTTATATATCTTAAAATACGATAAGTAATGCTTTAACATGTTCTAAACTAGAATGGTATATCATCATCATCTAATGATTGACTTAAATTTTGTTGCTTTTTGTTTTGAGATGATAGATCATTAGGGGGTTTATTTTGAAAAGAGGGAGAATCTCCAGCTGACTTTGAGTCAAGCAAAATTAAGCTTGCATTATAATTTTGCAAGATTATTTCAGTAATATATTTTTCTTGTCCAGAGTTATCTTGCCATTTTCTAGTTTGTAAACTGCCTTCAATAAGTACTTTGCTGCCTTTTTTTACGTAATTTTTAATAATATTAACTAAGCCTTCATTAAATACCACTATACGATGCCACTCAGTTTTTTCTTTCTTTTCATTACTATGTTTATCTCGCCATGTTTCTGTTGTAGCTAAGCTAAAGGTTGTTATCTCTTTACCATCATTTGTTTTTCTAATTTCTGGATCATGTCCTATGTTTCCTATTAACGTTACTCTATTTAAGCTGCCAGCCATTATGTCTTACTCCAAGTGAATTCATCAAAAGTAATATAATGTCAATATAAGTTAAAAAGTTCTATTATGCTAATGTTTTTTTTCTAATTAAAGATTTTATATACTGAACTTAAAATTAGAAAAAAGAGGTAAAAAATATAGATTAATTAAGAGGTAGATTGTGAAAAAATCTTAACTTGGTTGTACAGAATAAGAGAGAACTTGCTCTAACAAGTACTGTATGCCTAAAAAAAGGAAGATATAAGGAAGATATACAGTATTTAGCATGTGAAAAATACAGAAGCTCTTTCCTCTAACAAATATAGTGATATTATAGCTGTAGTTTACAAGATAGGTACAAATATATTAAGAATATTTAGTAAGGTGAAAAAAGGAAAAAATTTATCTGAGTTTTTCTAGTCTAGTTAAGTGGCGACCACCTTCAAACTTTGTAGTTATGAACTTAAAAATCATATTAGTAATAGTATTAAAATTAGAAATTTTAGCTCCTATAACTAAGATATTTGCATTATTATGTAGGCGCGATTTTTCTGCCATGTAGTCATCAAAGCATAAAGCTGCTCTAATATCAAAATGACGATTAGCAGCTATACTCATGCCAATACCTGTAGCACAAATCAAAATACCGTATTTAGCTTGGTTGTTAATTATGCTGTCACATAACAGATTTGCAATATCTGGATAATCAACTTGCTGATTATCATGAGTTCCTATATCAAGTATTGAAAAATGAGCAAAACAATCCTGTTCGAGAATGTATTGATGGATTTTTTCTTTTAACTCATAACCTTTATGATCAGATCCAATAGCAATAATATTAGATGAAGTCATATAATAACACTTGGAAATAAAAATATCATTAATTTTAAAATTAAATTTTACATTATCAATAATAAAATTATTGATAATAAGAGTTTTTTGATAAAAATATATAAAAATACGTATAAGTTGAAAATAGTTTAAGTAAACTTAGCATATCTAATTATAGAGATATATAGTTAAATGAACGGATGGATTAATTTATATAAACCAGCTGGTATAAGTTCAGCACAGGCAGTTTCTAAAATTAAGCGGTTACTTAACTTATCTAAAGTAGGTCATGCTGGTACTCTTGATGTTGAAGCTGAAGGAATATTACCAATAGCTATTGGAGAAGCTACTAAATTAATTCAATATTTAATTGAAGCAAGAAAAGAGTACCACTTTACAATGAAGTTTGGTGCTAAAACCGATAGTGGAGATGCTTCAGGTAAGGTGCTGCAAACAACTAATTATATACCTACTTATGATGAGTGTGCTACAATAACAAAGAAGTTTATTGGTAAAATTGTTCAGGTACCACCAAGCTATTCAGCATTAAAAATTAATGGTGTTAGAGCATATAATCTTGCTAGAATTGGACATATGGTAGTTCTCTCTCCTAGAGAAGTCAAGATTTTCAGCCTTGAATTGAAATCTTATGATTCAATAAACTCTACAGCAACATATTTAACTGAGTGTTCAAAAGGTACTTATATAAGAACTTTAAGTCAAGATATAGCTTTATGCTTGCAAAGCTTAAGTTTTGTGGTAAAATTGGTTCGTACTAAAGTGGGATGTTTTAGTTATGAGAATAGTCTTTATCTAGATGCATTAAGTAGTTTTAATGAAGTAGATGGTAATATATATCTCAAGAAAAGTATTATGAATACTGAATATATTTTAAGCAATATTCCAGTACTAACTATAAATAAAGCAGTAGCACAGCAAATTTATTATGGACAGCAGGTACAGCTGTCTGAATTATTTGATTGCTCATTAGTATGGTTGCAGTATAACAATCAGCTAATTGCAATAGGAAAGCTTGAGCATGGTTATTTTAGATCATCGAGAGTATTTAATTTAGTACAAATTTAAAATAAGAAGATGTAGGGATTTTATTAGTATGTCAATTACAGTTGAACGTAAAAAAGTATTGATTAGTGAATATGCTGACCAAGAAGGTAATACTGGATCAGTTGAAGTGCAATGTGCAATTTTAACTGAGCGTATTGTTAACCTCACTCAGCATTGCAAGATTAATTTTAAGGATTTTTCTTCTAAGCGTGGTTTATTAATGTTGGTTAGTCACCGTAGAAGGTTATTAAGATATCTGAAGAAAAAAGATGTGAACAGGTATACTCAACTTATTGGTAGATTAGGCCTTCGTAAATAATAGCATTGTATTTTTTATTAAGAATGCCATGTAAAATCATTGTATTAATGTTTTAATGATGTTTTCTTAATAAAGATAGTGCTCACCCATTGTTTGTGCAGCAAGCGTATTTAGTAACTAATATAATTATTGGCTACTGAAATAACTTTATTCCTAGTAATTTATAACATTATTAGCTTTGTTAAAGTAACAAAGGAGTTAAAATGCATTATTTCTATAAAATAAAAAAATAATAAAAATATGATATAGAAAAATATAAAATTTAGTTAATATTTTAAGGATAATAAATTATGTTTAATGAAATAATAAAAAAAGTAGACTGGTGTGGCAACATGCTGTCTCTAAGTACTGGTAAGGTAGCTCGTGATGCTGATGGAGCAGTTCTAGCATCTATGGGCAATACTTCAGTATTATGCACAGTAGTCTTTGATAAAAACTCAAGGACAGATATAGATTTTTTTCCACTATGTGTTTACTACAGAGAAATGTCCTATGCTGCTGGTAAGATTCCAGGCGGATTTATAAAAAAAGAAGGCAAGTTTTCAGAGCATGAAATCCTGATATCAAGATTAATAGATCGTTCCATTAGGCCGCTTTTTGATTCTAACTTTTGTAATGAAACTCAGATTATTTGTACAGTAATGTCATATGATCCTAGATATAGTCCAGATATTTTAGCAATTATCGGCAGTTCTGCTGCATTAGCAATTTCTGGAATTCCAATAATTAGACCAATTGGAGCTGCTAGAGTTGGTTTAGTAAACGATGAATTTGTATTAAATCCTACAATTCATCATAACAGCACAGATCATAGAGAGCTTGATTTAGTAGTTGCTGCTACTACTTGTGATTATGATTCAATTACTATGGTAGAAGCTAGAGCTTACGAAATTAAGAAAGAGCAAATATTAGCAGCTATAAAATTTGGATGTGAATCACTAAATCCAGTCATTAGTGCTATTGAAGAAATGCAATCAAGTCTTAGGAAAGAAAAGTTTGTAGTTACAGCTAGCCCTCATCTGAGTTATAATGATGAAATACTTGCACATTTTAATTATGATATTAGATCGGCACTTTTATTATCGATTAAAAAGGAACGTAATCAAAAACTGCAGTTAATACAACAAAATGTTATTGATTATTTTTTCCAAAATGGAGCTAAAGATGAGATTGCTGTTTTAAATATAAAAAAAGCTTTAGATAACGTCATATCAATGATATTTAGGAATTTAGTCTTACAGGATAAAACAAGAATTGGCAATAGGGCAATGGATGAAATTAGGCCTATCATTTGTGAGGTTGGTCTATTTAATATGGTACATGGATCAGCATTATTTACTCGTGGTAATACTCAAAGCTTAGCGACGATTACTTTAGGTAGCAGTACTGATGAGCAAGTTGTTGAACAGTTAAATGGGTGTGAAAGACAGCATTTCTTACTAGATTATATCTTTTTACCTTATTCTGTAGGTGAAATTTCTTCACTAAGAGCTGCTAGTAGAAGAGAAATAGGACATGGTTATTTAGCTAAAAAAGCTATTCAGCCAGTTATTCCTACTAAAGAAGAATTTCCATATACTATCAGAATTGTATCAGAAATTACTCAATCTGATGGTTCTTCGTCAATGGCAACAGTATGTAGTGCTTCCCTTAGCTTAATGGATGCTGGAGTACCAATAAAAACACATACTGCAGGTATTGCAATGGGAGGAGTTTGCGGTGAAAATAATAACTTTCAAATTCTATCTGACATATGTGGTGATGAAGATCATTTTGGGGATATAGATTGCAAAGTAGCAGGTACTAAGAATGGTATTACAGCTGTGCAGTTAGATATTAAAGTTCAAGGAATTAGTTTATCTATAATCGAGAATATTTTACGACAAGCTGAAATTGGTATAGATCATATATTAGGTGTTATGAATAATACTATTAATTGCTCTAAATCAGAGCTAAGTGCATATGCACCAATGGTTCAAACACTTGAAATTCAAAAAGAAAAAATTCGTGATATTATTGGGGTAGGTGGAAAAGTTATTAAAGAAATTTGCAAATCTTTTGATGTTGAAATTGATGTTGGAGAAAACGGAGAGGTTAAGGTATGGGGAAATATAGGAGAAAATGTAAAAAAAGCAGTGCAAAATATTGAAAGTATTGTGTTTATTCCTCAAATAGGAGATATTTTTGATGGTGAGGTAGTTAAAATTATTGAATCTGGAGCATTTATAAAGTATGTAGCTGGTCGAGATGGATTTGTACACATTAGTGAAATTAATGATACACATATAAAAGATATAAATGAACACATTAAATTAGGAGATAAGGTAAAAGTCAAAATCATCGGGATTGATCATAAAAATCGTGTTAAATTAACTCTAAGAACAGACAAAGAGCATTGCAAGAACAATAAAAATGAGCAGCAGAATGTTACAGGCCCTATAAAGAAAAGGATTAAGCTTAAGGAAACAGCAGTAATTTCTAATAGAAAATATTTTGATTAAGTTTTTTTTAATGATTGTAGAATGGAAAATGAGAATTGATTAAATCTATTATTCTACAAAACGTTGCAGTATACTTAGCTTGAAAAAAGAAGAGTAATTATTTTACAGGTATTATATGGTTAGAAGCTGAACTTGAGAATTTTATACTGCTTAACGTTTAAGTAAACTGCTGATAAAAATATCTTTGAGCATGAAAAGCTAAAGATACTGATATGCTTTATCTAAAAAAGTATTAGAATGGTTTAGGTTTGATCTTTAAAAGTGATATATAAGTTTCTAAACAAGTTTTATATGTTACGAGAAGTATTTAGGAACAAAACATAATACCTTTGTTTTATGGATAATTGCGTCAAAATTAGCAATAATATAGATTAATAATTCATGCTTATCTACAAACACTAAGAAATCAACTAGAACTTCAGAGTCTATTCGCAAATTTTAACAAACAATGATAAATTCTGGTAAAACGGTGCCTTATATGTTTGAGGAGCTATATAATACACTAAATATAGTTTCAATAGTAGTAAACTTTTAACTCAAGGCAAGAGTTTGTTTTTTATATTTTCCTTATATCAGTTATCAACTTCAATTCTCGATTGCGGGGATTAGAAAACAAAATTCTTATTTTAAATATCCTTGACACCAAATACTAAACTAGTAATATTCTTGATTAATTCAAAAATATGATTCTATCGTCTATATTTCCTTTAGTTTATTTGAGGTCTTGGATTTCCAATTGTTATTAATTGACAAATGTAATTTTAATTCCAAAAAAAACTTTGCTATTTTTAGTAGGAGCTATAATATTACCAAATGCTTTATTTCTGAAAGCTTTTTATAAAATGACAGGCAGTAATTGATGTAAAGTATATATATACTAATCCAGTAGCTTTACTTAAAAAAAATAACAATACCTTCAAGTAAAATATAAATAGTTTAATATTTCTGCTTTTACTACAATAAAATTGTAGTATGAAAGTATATTAAGGTTAGATTTGTATAATTTATAAATAGCTTATAATATAAAAATGTTTGAAGTTTTTGCAATGGTGGGAGAGTATGATTATACTAGTAATACTATTGTTAGAATCTTTGAATAGCCTATTATAGATGTTCTAGTAGGGGTTTTTGCTAGTATTTAAATATGGAACTATTCTACAAAAACAGTATAGGTTTGTTATGTCTTTTTTCCTACACCACAAATATATATAAGCTAACTGCATATTTTCTCCATTTTACAACTCTTTGTGATAACCACATCTTTTCATCCATAGTTGAGATTTATAGTATTTTTAAATTATTAGTTGTATGCATATTGAGTATAGAACTAAATACCAATGTATTATTTTTTAGGTCCTGTATTAATTCCAGGCCTGCTGCTAAAATTAGAAGAAGGATTATTGCTATCTTTTGAAGTGTGTTGCTGACTAGTTTTATTAAATAACTGAGGAATGAATTTTGTTGGTGATTGAGGAGTTACTGTTGATACTATTGCAGTAGTAGCTTTTTCACTAGCAGATGATCTATCACCTCCACTGCTAATATAATTTGCAAGGGCAATTGCCTTATCGTTAAACATGCTAAGTAAAAATACACAAGCTGCAAGTAGTAATAAGCTATCCCACTGAACAAAATTACCGGCAAAAAAGTTTCTTATTCTATGTCTATCTTTATTTATATTAGGATCCAAAAAAGGTAATTCTACATAACGGTTAGCTTTACATTCATATGCGGAACAGTGTTCTTCATTTGAGATATCTGGTGAATTAATTAGCTGCTTACTGTTACCAGATATACCATCACTGCATTGCCATTGGCTTTGGTTACGATATACAATATGGTCTTCAGGTACAGGTATATTAGCACATTTTTGATTGAATAATAAAGTTTTTTTAAGCACTTGTGCTGGAAACCATAAATTTAAAAGTGATTGTTTTTTAGAGCTATCACCGCTAATAATTTTTATTAATGTGTTAGCAATAGGAGGGAAAGGTACTTCGCATACTCTAAAGCCAAGAGAAGCGTATATTTCATGCCTAATGAACATTCCAACAAATGCAATACCAGCAAATAATATCACAGGCTGAAGAGCATATATAGTTAGCTGCTTAATCCAGTTTTCAAAAATTGGTTTAGTAAATTGAAACAAAACAAAACATAAGAAAACTGGTCCTACAATTATTCCTATGCCAACTAGAATTAAGGCATTAAGATATAATATTGTTGCTCTAAAGCTGATTATTAGAATATAATATAGTAATATCAAATAACAAATAATATAAATAAATCCTCCCCAATGCACAAATAGTATTGAAAATAACTTTTTTAGCGTGTGAGGAGCAATCATTAGTCCTAATATGCTTGATGAACCTGGTCCTATTGCTGTTGCTTCATTGATAGTTTTAATAATAAATTGCGGTCCATCTACAAAAATAAAGAATAGATAATTATAAAAAAAATTCCAAGCTGCAGCAGAATTGAGTAAAATAGATATTACTAAAATTTTTACTGTTCTAATTACTAGTTCATGGGCAGTCATATTAATGTTGCCTATTAAGAAAGCTAAACCACTAAACGCGATAAATAATATCAAGGTAAGGTTGACAACTAATTTATAGCTTGGATTATTGAGAATATTAGTAAAGAGATTTTGGATTATTCCATTTTTATTTTGATTTTTTTGGTTACCAAACAGCATTTCTTTAACTAGATTAATAAGGAACTGTGATGGATCATCTTTTTCATCCCCAACGCCAGATTTAATAATGATTTTATATTGTCCATTATTATCATCGTAAAATCGATCTAGAATTTTGAAATATAATTTTCCGCTAGTATATTGTTCAGACTCTTGAGGTTGGTATTTATAGAAATATCCTCCAGTTTTAACTATATTTCCATCAGGTGTAGTATCAAAAAAACCAGCATCTTCTGTAGCATTGAGTGAACTAAGGTAGTTTTGGCCTACATGAAAATTAATCGTTTTGTTATGAATACCATAAGATTGGGAATTAACATTAGCATTTGGATTAACTCCAGGCTTAGCAATTAAAGCATAAAGTCCAATTCCATGTTTAAATAAGCATGGTGGGTTAATAACTGGAACGTCATCGTTGTCATCAGCTGAGTCAGGAAAAGTTTTATTATTATGAAACTTACATTCTGGAAACCTTTTTGTGATGCTGGCAAGTGTGTGTTTATTTTTAGTAGTTCCATACCATGCTGACCATGCTGATAGATTGCTGATATCATTATCATAGTCATGATAATTCCAATGCTTAACCATAATAACTATAGGTTTGCCATTAACTAAAAGTTTGCTATCAACCCAAGGCGCTACTTGATGGTCTTTTTGGCCAATAAGTTGCTTAGCATTATATCTTGATGATACAGTAACTATAGGAAATCCAAAATCATCCGCATCTATACATTCAGCCATGCTATAACTAATTATAGAGCAGAATAGTATAATTTTAATAAAAATTTTTAAGAACGATATATTTTGCTGATTCATTATGTTCAAATTGCGAGTATTGAATTACTGAAATTATGTTGAATCATACAATAAAGTTTTATTGATTTCAAAAAGAACATAATTATTGATATTTATTATAGTATAGTTAGTTAATTCAAAAATTGACATGAGATAATATCGCATCATAGCTATAAAAATTTTTTACAAAGTTAGTGTGGGTATTTGATTTTAGTTCAATTTCAGCTTTTAATTATGGTAGCATTCTGTTATGCCGCAAGAGTAGTTTAATTAAACTTAATCATGATTAAGTTTAATTTTCTTTCAAATAATAATGCTGTTAATTATTTATATTTACTGAATTTACAAGGAGAAGATAAAAAATATGTTAGGAAAATTAGAAGCTGATCCTTTATTTTTAGGATTAACTAGACCTCCAATGATATTTGGAGTAAGTCTTCCATACGCACTATTAAATATTATGCTTTCAACGATGTATCTTACTTTAGCATCTAATTTTTATGTTGTACCAGTAGCATTTGTGATACATGCAGTAGGTTATGTGTTATGCTTTAAAGAACCACGTTTTATGGAAATTTATTTAATGCGAGCTCAAAAATTTAATAAGTGTCCTAATAGGCTTTATTATGGCGCTAATTCATATAGTATATAGCATTAAATAATGAAATTTTTTAAGACTAGAGTAGCAAGGGAGTATTACTCAAAAAGAGAAGTTCATATTTCTAAATTTATTCCATATTCTTGGCATTGGAATAAGTCTACTATAATGACAAAAAATAATGAACTAATTAAGGTTATTAAAATTGGTGGATTTGCTTTTGAAACGGCTGATGATCAAGATTTAGATATTAGAAAAAGGCTACGAAATCTTTTATTTAAAGGTATGGCTTCAGGTAGCTTGAATTTATATTTTCATATAATTAGACGTCGTAAGCAACTAATTTCCGCTATAGGTGAAAGTGATGTAAATCCTACAGTTGGTCAAGCAAAAGATTTTGTTTCTTATGTTGATAGTGAGTGGAAGAAGAAATACTCTAGTTTTCAATCTTTCGTGAATGATATTTATATCACGATTTTATATAAGCCTGATGTTGAAGGTGGAGAAATTTTAAGACATTTTTATAATAAATTATTGCAAAAATCTGATAAAAATGCTTGGGCACAAAGTATGAATGAAATGTATGCTAATCTTGATGAAATGGTATCAAGGGTAGTAACTACATTTGGTGATTATGATGCACAAATACTACAAGTTAAAGATACACCTCAAGGGGTTTTTTGTGAGATATTAGAATTTTTAGCTACTATAGTTAATTGCGGTAGTTCTATGCCTATGCTTTTGCCTAGAGGTTCGATAGATAGTTACATACCTACTCATAGGTTGTTTTTTGGAGATAGATCAATTGAGGCTAGGGGAGCATGGAGGCGTAGATATGCTGGTATAGTTAGTATTCATGAGTATGGTCCCAAAACTTCAGCTGGAGTACTTGATTCGTTTTTACAGCTTCCTTTTGAGCTTATTATTAGTCAAAGTTTTCAGTTTTCTAGCCGTACAGCAGCAATTAATAAAATGCAATTGCAACAAAATAGAATGATTCAAACTGAAGATAAAGCAATATCTCAGATTGCTGAAATATCTCAAGCCTTAGATATGGCAACTAGTGGTGAAATTGGTTTTGGAGAGCATCATTTAACAGTATTATGCATAGAGAATAGTTTAAAAGCTTTAGAAAATGCTTTATCTATTGCATCAGTTGAAATTTCGAATACTGGTATGCAGCCAGTACGAGAAAAAGTTAATTTAGAAGCTGCCTATTGGGCTCAATTGCCAGGAAATATAGATTTTGCTGTAAGAAAATCAGTGATCAATACTTTAAACCTTGCTGGGTTTGCATCTATGCATAACTATTTGCCTGGAAAAGCTACAGGTAACCATTGGGGAGATAGTGTTACTGTATTAGATACAAGTTCTGGTACTCCATTTTATTTTAATTTTCACGTACGTGATGTAGGGCATACTTTGTTAATTGGTCCTACTGGAGCAGGAAAAACAGTTTTAATGAATTTTTTATGTGCTCAAGCTCAAAAATTTTATCCACGAACTTTCTTTTTTGATAAAGATAGAGGAGCTGAAATTTTTATCAGAGCTTTAGATGGAAAATATACTGTGATTAATCCATTTCAACAGTGCAATTTTAATCCTTTGCAATTGCCAGATACAAATGAAAATCGTAATTTTTTAGTAGAGTGGATAAAAACCTTAGTTACTTCAAATGGTGAATCTATTACTGCTGAAGATATGCATTATATTAGTTTAGCAGTAGAAGGGAATTATAAACTTAGTCCATCCGATCGTTATTTAAGTAATATAGTAGCATTTTTAGGAATTGGTGGTCCTGATACTCTAGCAGGTAGAATTGCAATGTGGCATGGTACTGGAGCTAAAGCTGGAATATTTGATAATATTCATGATAATATGGATTTACAAAGTGGTAGAGTTTTTGGCTTTGAAATGGGTGAATTGTTAAAAGATCCTGTTAGTTTAGCTCCAGTATTATTATATTTGTTTCATCGTATTAATTTATCTTTAGATGGTTCTCCAACTATGATAGTATTGGATGAAGCATGGGCTTTAATTGATAATCCTGTTTTTGCTCCTAAGATAAAAGATTGGCTAAAGGTATTACGAAAGCTGAATACTTTTGTTATTTTTGCTACTCAAAGTGTTGAAGATGCATCTAAAAGTTCGATTAGTGATACACTAATTCAACAAACTGCAACTCAGATTTTTTTGCCAAATTTAAAAGCAACTGATGTTTATAGAACTGCTTTTATGTTGAGTGAAAGGGAATTTTCTATCATTAAATCAACTGATCCTGGTTCGCGTTATTTTTTAATAAAACAAGGAATTGGTTCTGTAGTAGCAAAATTAAATCTATCTGGTATGAATAACATTATCGGGGTATTGTCAGGACGTGTTGAAACCGTAATATTGTTAGATCAATTAAGAAGTGAATATGGAGATGATTCTAGAAAATGGTTACCTAAGTTTTTTAAGCAATTAGAAACAGCGAAATAATGCGGTTGGTATATCAATTAGCTAAAATATTTATATTAATATTAGTATTTATATCGCAAGCTGAAGCTGTTAAAGCTATAGTCGGGCTGGGGGATATACTACCTGATGAAGTTAAGGATGTTGCTGATGAAGTAAAAGATGGAATTAAGAAAGTTGTAGATACATTATCAAATCTTACTTGTGAAACTCGAGGGGTTAATGCTTTATTGTTTAAAGATGAATTTTCTCATACTTGTACTCCTGCTCCATTTTTTAGTTTAGCAACAGCATCTATCATAGGAATAGGTACCTATCTTCCAATGGTGTTAAAATTAAATATGACTAATGGGGAATTGTTTAATGAAAAATTTCCTGGAGGCCAATGTCTTAAGACAAATCGAGCTGATCCAGCTAATCCACAAATTAGTTTTGCTTTATGTAATAATGTTAAGTTAATAGCAGCAGCAGCAGGTGCTGTAGCTGAAACTATAATTAATGTTGCTGTTGCTGTTGCAAGTGGTGACAATGTTTGGGATGCAGTAGCAAGAGCATGGAATATAAAACCTCAACAGATTTTTGAGGTATATTATGATAAAGAAGAAGGATATTCTGGTAGTTTTATAGATATTAATCTTGCTGGTTCACCTTATATACCTTATAAGGTAGTACGGGATAAAGATAAAATTTGCGTTGCTGCATGGACTATATTAGGTGGATATTTAAATGTAGGATGCAAATATATCAGTGAGCCTTGCACTCGCTCTATATATAGCAATTTTTTAAACAATTATTCTAATGTATCAAATCTATCAGAGCCAATATGCTATACTGGAAATAATAAGGATTCGAAAGAATTATCTGATAAAACTAGATTAGTTGAATGTGCCAACATGAAAGGGTGTTATACAAGTGCTGCAGAAAATTCTAAAACTTTATTACCTATAACTGGTCCTATAGTTACGTGTTTTGTACAGATGGCTCATAGAATTCTTGGAGAATCAACAGTATGTAAGTTAAATGCTAAAGGGGAGGAGGTTATAATACAAGCTAGTGATAGTAACATGATTAGCAATTTTAGTCATCATATGCGAAGAGCAGTTACTGCTTTTATGTGTTTATATATCATTTTTTGGGGATACAATATTGTATTATCAAGAGATGAAATAACTCGTAAAGATGTTATTAATAGTGTTTTAAAAATAGTATTAGTAACATATTTTTCAATTGGTATTAGTACAGGGGATGGAAGAATAATTAATGGAGTGCAAAAATGGGGTATGGAATTACTAAGCGGTGATATAATGGCAGAAGTTGCTGCTTGGGTAATGACAAAATCCAATAATGAAGAAGGTAAAAAAGTATCTGGTTTATGTAGCTTTCAAGCTAGTGATTATGATGCTAGCAAGAATAGTGCTGATGCTAGGCAGTTTTTAGCACTATGGGACTCTATTGATTGCAGGTTAACTCATTATTTAGGAATAAATGCCATGAAAGATTATATTAGGCAAAAAGTTCAGGCTGTAAAAGGGGGAGGGGATCCGTTAGGTAACTCTATACCACCATATTATTATTTGTTAATTCCTGCTTTATGGAGTGGGAATATGACTTTACTTGGGTTGGTATTATTTTATCCATTATTAGTAATATCAATAGCAGCATATATGGTTAATGCATATATAGTATGCATTATAGGAATATTAATTTTAGGATTATTAGCACCTATATTTGTTCCTATGGTACTTTTTGAATATACTAGAAATTATTTTCATAGCTGGTTAAAGTTGGTAATATCTTTTGTATTGCAGCCTATGGTTGTTATTGTTTTTATGATGATGATGTTTCATGTTTATGAATATGGATTTTATACTGATTGTGCGTACGATTATAAATTAGTCAAAGAACATAGTAGTATAATGTTTCAAGGACAAGAAAAATGTTTTTCATTAATGTTAATGATAAAAATTTATATGATAGTGACGCTGATCAAAAAATTGCTAGATGTAAGAAAAGCTTAGGGTGGATGATAAACAATCCTCTTTTTGCGGTGATTAATACTGTTAAAACTATAGCTAATGATGTTATTTCAATAGATAGCTTAGAATCAGAAGATGGAAAAGAAGGTCAGCAATTTGATGATGCTGTAGAAGTACATCAAGGATTATTTTTTAAAACTGTTCGTTCTATTTTTCAATTGGTTAAAGATTTAATAATGGCGCTACTAGTAGCTTGTTTAACTTTATATTTGATTTATCATCTTAGTGATTCGCTATCACAATTTGTTGCATCTTTGGTGAGTGGAATAAATCTTGCTGGCATGACTGTTAATCCTAAGCAAATGCATGATACTTTAGGAGCTTTGGCAAAACAAGGTGCAAGCAAAGGGCAGTCAATGAAAGGTAGTAATACACAATCAAGACAAGGTGGTACCCTAAAATAACTATTGTATTAGTGTTGTAAAATGATAAAGCGCTTGCTAAACAAAGAGGTAGTAATTAACAATAATTCCAATTTACAGGTTTTTAGATTTATATTTTGGAGTATGTTATGTTTGGTTATTATACTGCCATCAGTAGCATATGGTGAAAAGGATTGTTGTATTTTTTATCCTCGAAAGTTTAAATGCTGTACTTATGATCATCAATTTTGTTATCCATTAGTGCAGTCTAAATGTATAGAAAAAGAGGAACTACGTTATCAGAATCCTGATCATTTACAACAAAGGATACAGTCACTTGAATCTTATATTAACGATGCATGGAGTAATATTCAGAATGATCAGTTTTCATCTAATTTAGAGAAACTTAATACTCTAACAGAGGTAGGTGATAAAGGTAGGCAGATTGTTAGTTTGGTGGAACAATTTAAACTAGCTATGGTCAATGAAAGCAAAATTAGAAATAATTATCTTAAAAATGCACTAAAACCCAAGGAGTATTCTAAACTTGTAGCTCAGTTGGTAGAAAAGAAACAAGCTGCGTTAAAATTAGTACAGGAATCTGGAGAAAATGCTAGATCAAAATTTTTAACAACTAAATTTAAATCTAGAGATTTAGTAGTTGATGTTGGAGTAAAATTTATTGATTCATTTTTAATATACCAAAAAATTAACACAGAAATAGATTCTAAAGAGAGTAATAGAATTGATCAGGAAAGTATATTAAACTTAAAAAAGCAGGCTATAAGTAAAACAGAAGAGATTTTTAATGCTAGTACAGAGTTGCGATCAGTATGCCAAGTTTTTATTTCATGGCTTTTCGGTCGTTCGAAAAGCCATGAAATAAAAACTTGTTTGACAGAAGAAAAAGAAAATCAACTTATTAGTTTTTTATCTGGTCAACAATCTCAAAATGTAATACCTACAGAGTATCAAAGTTACATTAAGAAATTCAATAGAATATTGATAGAGCGGAGTAATATTGAGCTGAAAGAGCAGCTTAAATCTAAGATGGAAGGAGTAATAAAGATATGTAAAAATTATAATGAGTTTGTTAATGGACTAAAATTGCAGAAGGAAAAGATAAAGAATGATATTACTGAAATAGAGTATAACATACAAGTTGCTAAAGATGAACAGAAGAGAAAGCAACAAGAGGAAAAAGCTAAAAAATTGTTAGAGTTTCAGGATAAAATAAAAAGGGCTGAAAAAGAGGTAAATATAGCAAAAAGTGAATTTAAGAAAAGAAATAATCAAACTAAAGAAGCTCAGGATCAAGCTAATGCTAGTGATGATTTAGAAGATAAAATTGAAATTTTAGATAAAAAGAAGAAAGAGTATAAAGCGGCTATAAAATATAAAGATTCTTTGAAACAAAGACTTGATATTATTAATAATAATTCTGCTCTAGTGAAAGAGTATGATGATTTAGAAGTTCATATAGATAAGATAACCAATGATATTGAACGGCTTACAAATGATGTTGATACAGCTAAGAAAATATATAAGGAACAATTTGATAAAGATAAGAATTTATCATCAATTAGTCCAAACTGTGATTTTAGTCAGTATCAAAGTATATCTCCGGAAAGTAGCGTTTTTACTTTAGCTTCTTTTATATATCAAAATATCAATTTTAAGTGTGGAAATGCATGTAATACTACAGATCATGGGTTTAATCTTTGTTTGAAAATTAAGAAATCAGAAATTTGTAACGATTGTATACAAGTTTATATTGGCCCACATTCTGAATTTAAGTCTATTAAGGAATTATTTGATAGTAGTGAAGTAAAGAAAGGTAGAAAAGATCCTATACTTGTAACTGAAAGTGCAGTAAAAAATATTGAATTTAAAGTTGAACTTAATGATAAAACTTCTTGTTTAAAAGTTAGAACTTCTTATGGCGATATTCCTATAGTTTGTAAGAATATTTCATCTGATAATACTGATTCAATATCTCAAATTAGTAAGAATAACAGAATTTGTAGTTTAAGTACTACAAAAAGTAAAGTGCCATTTAATTTTTCTGGTCGTGCAATAGGTTGTTTAAAAGAAGCATTGGATAAGATGTTTTATGCTGATTCAGTTACTAGTGATCAGGTATCTTCTGCTAGCATATTAAAACCTCTTTCGAGCTTTCAACAGGGTATGAAAGTTACTGTTAAAGCAGCTTTAATATTATACATAATATTTTTTGGTATAAAAATGATATTTATTGAGCGTTTTTTTAGTGCTGAAAAACTAGTTACTGGGGTATTAAAGATATTACTTGTAACGTATTTTTCTGTTGGGTTTGGGCCAATGACTCTAAAAGATGGGAAAATAAACTATAATAATGGTATGCAGGATCACTTTTTGCCATTTTTAAGTTCTGTGACTTCGGAATTAGCTCATATGATATTTTCTTCTGTTGGTAGTGATTCTTCTGTTGGTGGTACTAAATTATGTTATTTTGATCCTGATAAGGATTATACACCTGATGCTCGTTATTATGCGTTATGGGATGCGATAGATTGTAGAATAGGATATTATTTAGGTTTTAGACTATTGCATGACTATACTGTAGATAGAGCAAAACCATCATCAGGTGGACAATTAGTAGGAGGCTCTGCTGGAACTAGTGCTAATAGTGAGATAGCTAAGCATTTGAGTAACATTAAGAACGATCATGCTCTTAAAAAAGATGATACTTTTTTAGTATTCCCTACTTTATGGGGATTATTACTAAGTGGTGAAATTATCTTTTTTGTGGTAATGCTATTATTTGTTATAATCTTTTTAACATTATTTTGGCGGTTTATGGCTGTGTTTATTACTAGTTTAGTAAATTTGTATGTCATGTGTTATATATCTCCTGTTTTTATTCCTATGGTCTTATTTGAAAAGACTAAATCAATGTTTAATAATTGGTTGCATTTAACTTTATCTTTTGCTTTACAGCCTGCAATTGTTGCTGCATTTATTGCCATATTTATAACTTTAATGGATTCAGTAACATATAAAACATGTCAATTTGCACGTTATGATTATCAGCAGGGAAATAAAAATTTAAGTACTTTTGAGTTACGTGTACCTAATAGTTTTACTAATGAGAATAGTATCTTTGCTGATTCATACAGCAGTGATGCTGCTAAAATATGTCGAGAAAGTGCTGGGTATAGGTTAGTGGAATATTTCAATGGAAAGAATTGGCATGAAAGAATATTTATTTTCTTTAGAGCATTTGTAGTATATCCTGAACCAGATTTTTTGCCTACTATGCTTGTTATATTACTATTTTGTGGAATTTTTTATTACTTTTTTCAAGAAGCGCATCGATTTGCAGCTGTTATTACTAGTGGTATTACTGCAGTAAATATGGAGCTGCCTAGTTTTAAGATGCCTTTTTTGAGTAATAGTGCTAAAGCTAAGAAAGCTGCTAAAGAAGCAGAGGCAACTGACAAGTTTAGTTCTAGAGGTGGAGGAGAAGAGAAGGCTGCTGCAGATAAATTTAGCAATCGGCCTAATATAGAATTATTAGCTCAAGATAAAATTAGTACTAAATTAAAAGATGATACCAGTCTCATTAAACCTAAAATTAATAATGATGCTATTGAAGCTGCTAAGGAATTTTATGTTGGAACTGATAAATTTAGTACTGGTAGTCAGAAGAGTGATAAAACTACTGATATTAAGACAAGAATTAATAATATAACTTCTGCAGAAGATAAGTTTAATATTTCTTCGCAACCTAAAGATTATAAAAATGTTGTCCAATCTGCAATTGATAAGAAATTAGCTTCTAATCTAAGCAATAATAATACTGCGAATAATCAAAAAATGGAAATCAGGAATAGTAATATTGCATCTGATGATTTGTCAACAAAAACAAATGCTGATAGCTTAATGGAAGAACTTAATAAAGCTAGCGATGATAAGAAAAATACTTAAGCTTTTTATAATTTAAAATGGAATGATTAATAAAAGAGTATGCAATCTAAAATTATTAACTTAGCGATTGTAGCAGTTTGTATAGCTGTAGTAAGTTTTGTTTTAATGTTTTTTGGAGCATTAAGATCAGGTGATGATTGCTGGTACCGTTATAATACAGATGGGCAAGATGTAGATTTTGTTAAGTTTACACAGAATGTTCATGCTTCTGGGCAATATGATAGTGTTCGTCTTGGAGGAATAGTTGATCCTAATAAACCATGTGGCCTTTGGGTAAAATCAGATTTTTATGTTTCAGTACCTGAGGAAAATGGTCAACCAAAACCAGTAAATATTGATTTGATGGTTGATGGTACAGTTAGTCTTTGTTATGCATATTTACCTAAAAGTGCTTTGACTTGCAAACTAAAATATAAAGATGGTCGAGATTGTAATATTGGCGATGTTAACAAATTTTTTAATGGAGAGAAAAGTGATTGTATAGAAGACTGTGAAGATAATACAGATGACAATGGTAATCTTATTGCTATTCCTAGAATTTTAGATCCAGGTGATGGATTACCAGTAATATTAAAGGCAAATGCTGGGGAATGGCGTAATCTTGCTCAAATATTTGCTGGTGATGAAATAGAAGTTAAAATTGGTAGAAATCAAAATTTCAGTCATGGAGGGATTGAGAATACAGAAATAGGTTATACTTACAGTAAACCAAAATTTGATTGGTTTAATGATACAAGTCGTGATTGGCAACAAGGTGTTAATGATACTTTTGGTTTGCTTGATAAAGCAAAGCATGTTAGAGCTGATTGTCAAGAAGGAAAAAAAAATTATAGTCCAATATGTGGAAGATATTCCCCATGGGGAGAAGGGGATAATTATATAAAGCAGTGCGATGAATGTAAAGGTTGTACATGTGAAGATTGTGGTTTGAAACCAAAATGTGCTGGGGCAAAAGCAATATGCCCTGCGCCAGAGTGTGAAATGGCAGCGGCACATGGATGGGCTTCTAGCGCGTTTTCGATATTTGACTCTAGGCTTGCTGACAAAAAATGTTTTTATAAGGGTACTGTTAGAGATTTTTGGGGAGGAAAGAATTGCCCAGAAAAATATTTATTAAACTGTAAGCGTGGTGTTTTAGCTACTGGTTTACCAGAAGAATATCGTGATGATGGCACTAAAACAGTGCCCGCAATTTTAACTGAACAAGATATAAATGATATTAGAAGTTTAGGAAAGATAAATTGCTCTAACCCATCTGATGAAAAATTAGTAAATAATAGACAAAAAGTTTATTCTTGGAGATCAGCTACTTATGCTACTGATTTAAAATATAGATTTAGTAGTACTCAGAATAGAGATTTATCACTAGGGAATAAATGTAAAAGCGATTCTCCTACAATTCAAGACTTAGCTACTGATTGTTATTACGAAATAAATAAAGTGAATCAAGACTTAACTATCTATAAAGATCGAATTCCAGAAGCTTTCTTTAGTGGTCCAAGATATCTGCAATATATGATTCGACCTAATATTGGTATTGAGAGCATGAAAAATAGTGTTGGTGGATATGTATTGTATCTAAAACAGAATTCATGTGTTAGAAAGGCTGGTGCTACTTTTGATGATGGTAAGTTTCCTAATAGAGGAAAAATATTATATGCAATAGTTCCTGCAGGAGTAGATGTAAATACGCTACAATCTCATGAGCTTGATCTATATACTGTAGGTGAACTTAATGTAAAGGTGGAAGATTTAATAGGTAAAGCTAAAATTAGTTCTACTCAGTCGGGATATATTTGGTTTAAAATTCTAAATGATAAAAAAGATTATAAAGCTAGCGTAGGTGAATATAAAATTACCATGAGTACTGTGGTACCTAGAGGCAAATTTTTAACTAAGGTATTAAATCCGATAGTGAGTTTATTTAAAAGTAAAATTGCTAATGCTTCAAAAACAATGTTTAAAAATATGACTTGTTATCAACAGAATGATAAGTCTAGATGTACGAACTTCTTTAATTATATTAGAGTAATGTCAACTCTTTATATCATGAGTTGTGGTTTTGCATTTATGCTAGGAGCAGTTAATTTTACTGCTAAAGAATTAGTAATTAGAGTAGTTAAGATAATAATTGTTAGTGGTTTGATCAATGAGGATACTTTTAATTTTTTTAATGTTTATTTATATGATTTAATTATGAGTTTTAGTGAACAACTAATGGTTAATGTATCTGGGTATGAGTATGATCAAAATATAGGAGCATTTTTATTTTTAGATGAGCTAATGAGCAAAATATTTTTTAATAAAACGTTTTATGTTCAGTTATTATCCCTGTTAAGTATGGGACTAATGGGAGTAGTTTACTATATTATAATATTTGTTCCTATAATTTTGATAATTATATCTTTGTTAAAAACTATTATGGTGTATTTAGTAGCAACTACTGCTGTTGCTTTATTAGTTGGTCTTGCACCATTATTTTTATCATTTATGCTTTTTAATAGAACTTGGTATTTATTTGATAACTGGGTTAGAATGTTGTTTCGGTACTTAATAGAACCGGTTGTGTTAATGGCAGGAATAACAATTTTAACTCAGCTTTTTATTGTTTACTTAGATTTTGTTCTTGGTTATAGCGTTTGCTGGAAATGTGCTATAACGTTTAAGTTGCCAAAAATAGATGTGTTAGGAGGTATACTAGGTAGCTATGGTGGACAAGAATTATTCTGTATAAATTGGTTTGGTCCATGGGGGTATGATAATAGGGCTGATAGCAATATTGGGTTAGCAATGAATTATGTTATTGCTTTAGTAATTATTGCTTACTGTATGTATAGTTATGTTGAATTTTCAAGTTTAATGGTTGATATTCTTACAGCTGGGGGAGCTGGAGGAGTTGCTCCTTCAGCTGGTCAAGTTGCTCCTCATGTTTGGGATACTGCAGTTAGGTGGTCTCAAAATGTTGCTAGTAGAGGAATGTTTTTAGGCCAAAAAGGTGTTTCTACAATAAGAAAAGGGATAGGGAAGGGCATATCTCATGTAAAAAATAAGCATGCTAGCAGACAAGATAATGAACTGCCTGGGAAAAATTCTATAAAAAATCAAGATTTTAAGAAAGATAATCAAGAAAATACAACGCGTTCTAGTATTAAAGGGCTAGATAGAGATAGTAATCTTAACAAGCAAAATATTAAAAATTTGGAAGATTTAAAATTAGCAAATGCAGATTCTACTAATATAAAGGAAACTTCTTTTAGAGATAATGGACTAAATAAACAAAAATTTAAAGATGCTAACTTAGAAGATTTGAAATCATTAGATGAAAAAGATAGCTCAAAATAGTATGTTAATCTAGTTATTATAATATCAGTGATTTTATGAAAAATAAAGTTACTAAAGAATCTAAAACAGAAAAGAAAATGATTTATATAAATGTATTAATTTTTTTATTGTATATATTTTTATCAACTGGAATTAGTGCATCTAATGGACTTCAAGCAGGAGAAAAATTACCTGCTTCTAGTTCTTTGCAATGGATGGATAAATATCCGAATGATGATAATACAGGATGTGTAGATGTATCACCGACATGGCTAGGTCGAGCAGATGTGAGATGGGTAAGAGTACAAGCTGCATCTATGAACAATAGTTGGATTGATTCTGGTATTATGACTAAAGCTGGAAAAAGTATTTCAATTGAAGTTCCAAGCATTAATCAAAATTCTAGAAAATTGCAAAATAGATATCTAGTATTGCATAGAGTTGATCCAAGATTTCCTATAGTTGGGCAAACTTTTATTATTGAATTAGATGAAGCTGCTACTCCTATTTCACGAATTCATAATTTTGAAAATGGTAGATTACAGAGTTACCAAAATGAACATAGCAGTTATTTTCAGAACACTGATGGTAGTAATTTCATAAACGCTGTAAATCTACAGCAACAATTTTTTAATAGTCAAAATTCTAAAATTAAGGTTAAAGCAGGTGATGTTATAGATATTGCTTTAATTTCTTCTGTAGATTTTTTTAATAAGTTGCAGTTAAAAGATGGGAGTAATAAATCAGAGTTTACTGCAGAATTGTATCCTAAATGGGATGGATATAGATATTATAAACCTTATGGTATATATACTGTATCAATAAAATCTAATATTGGTGTTGTTGATAACGTCTTGTTAATTACTGCTGGTTCATCTGATAAGAAGACACTAAGTAAATTGTTAGTTGGTGTTAAGAATATTGATAGTGTAAGTAGCTTTGAGAAATGTAATTTGAATAACCTATCTGAATCTAAATCTTGTGTTCTTGGATTAGGAATAGGAATGGAAATCAAATTAAATCAAGAAGTCCTTAAATCAAAGTTTGACAAATTTTTGATTGTAGATACTGTTAGCAATCAGTATAGTAGTTCTTTTCTTGATAAACCGATAGAGGGGATGTATCATATAGTTGCAAAAGGTGATGGGTATTTAAGTTTTTCGACACCATTATATAGTAATGTTAAATACCGTAGTTCTGGATTAAATGATGTAGAATATAGTAGTGTATTAAATAGCTGTCATACATTAAATGAATTTGAAGTAAAATATTTAAATTCTATTCTTAATTCTAAGCAAGAGGTAATTCAGGGAATAGTTATTGATAAAATATTAGTAGGGCGCTACTTGATGTATATAACTATTAATAGAAACAATATAGTTGGTGATGAATATGATGATGATATAGAGTATATTATTTCTAATGAAACTCCAACTTCATCTACTCGAGGCACAATTTTGCCTAAAAATGGAATAAATATAGCTACCCCAGCATCAGCAAAGCTATGGTTTCGTTTTATAAAAAAGAATGATACACAGTTAAATTTAAAGGTGACAGTTCCACATGATAGCGAAGGAACAATCAAAATTGCTGAATTTTTTTATGATAATATTTATATTCCAATTAAGCAGAAAGTAGAAAAGTTTTCTAAATTATTTTATTTTGGTTTAGCTAAAAATGCGGCATTAAAAAAGTTATTTAATATTTTAGCAATTCTCTATATTATACTATATGGTATTTATTTTTTATTAGGAGTAGTAAAGGTTACAGCTTATGACTTACTTATAAGATGTAGTAAAATTATAATTATTGGGGCAGTATTTAATGAAAATAGTCAGCAATTTTTTTATGATACTTTATTTCCAATGTTTGATGGTGGCATAAATAGTTTAATTAGCTATGCTATTAAAACTACTAATAGTAATGTTCATAATCCATTTAAGTTTTTTGATTTAGTTGTTAGTAGATATATTGATGTTAATTTATTAAAAATAATATTGATTGAAATAGTTCATGTGCATACTGGCTTAACTATATTAGGAATATTAACTTTATGGTCAATTATAAAATTTATAGTTATTATGGTTAAAGTATGTATGGAACTTTTGATGTCTATGATTGCAATTGCAATATTAGTTGGGCTAGCACCAATGTTTTTTATTTTTATGTTATTTGATAGAACAGCAGATCTTTTTAAAAGATGGTTTTCTGCTCTTTTATTGAATGCATTAATGCCAGTAATAATGATTATCTTTATATTAATTATTAATGAGTTAATGATAGTAGCAGTAGAATCAGCTTTCCCTGTAATGAGAATTTGTTGGGGAACGTTGTTTAATATAGAATTAAATCTTGATTTATCTGCAATTGGATTACCAACAGCATTTAGCATTCCTTTGATGGCTGTGCCTTTCTATAATATTGTTTTCAATGGAGGAAGTTTCTTTAATGCTATGGATTTAGGTAACAGCTTTGCTGGGTCATTAGCAGGGGTTTTCTTATTATATAACTTAGTTTTACTAGCTGGAACATTAGTTGGTTCTCAAGTATTTGCTAAAGGAATAAATAGAAAAGGAATGAGCTATGTTAAAAGCATTATGATGCAACTGTTAAGTTAGAGTTAAGTTACAGTATTGAACGAGAATAATATTTATGAACAAAAAGTCGCTAGCTTTATCGATGCTTGTAACTTTAGCTCATTATTATGATTATTATTTATTTGGATTATTAGCTTCTCAGATTTCAGAGTGCTTTATTGTTAAAAGTGATAGCATTACACAGCTAAAAAACACTTATCTTATCATGGGCATGGCTATTTTAGGTAAAGCAATTGGAGCTGTTATTTTAGGAAGAATAGGTGATCTTTATGGAAGAAATGCTACATTTAGTATAAGTTTAATCGGAACAGCTGGTGGATCGTTATTAATTTCTATTTTGCCATGTTATGATGCTATTGGTGTGTTATCTGTTTTTGGGTTATTATTGGCCAGAATTTCTATATGTATGTTTACTTCTCCAGGAACTGATGGAGTAAGGTTATATGTATATGAAACTATAGGTGATAAATATAAATGTTTAGGTACAGGTATAGTTAATGCTTCTACAAATTGTGGGTCATTTATTGCTTCTTTATCAGCATTATTTTTTACTTTAGATATGATGCCTAAATATAGCTGGCGCTTTGCTTTTATACTTGGAGGAATATTTGGTGGGTGTGTGCTTATTATACGCAGGGTTTTTGCTCAATCAATTCAAGATGATCAAATAATGAAGCATTGTAAGTATTTGCAATATAAGAATTGTTCAATTTGGCAAATTATTCATAAAAATTTAAGTATATTTATTTTAGCAATACTAATGGCTGGTACCATTGGTAGTACTAATCAATTTTGTACGATATTTTTTGGTACTTATGTTTTTAAAATATTGCAATATTTAAATGAAGCTACAGCTAAGTATTATGTTACATTAGGTCTAGCTATACAAATGTTATTTGCAATAATAGGGGGGTATATTGCTGATATTACATGTAAGAAGTTAGTATCTTCTATTGCAGCTTGTTGTTTAGGAATAGTTATTGCTATTATAGCCTATATAATAAATTTGGGCAAATTTATGCCAAGCTTATATTTAACTATGTGTATGCTTATACCGTTTTTGACTATGCCAGCTTTAGTATTTCTTAAAGGTAGTATTCCTCAACCAATAAGGTATAGATTATTTAGCGCTGCGCATGCTTGTGGATCAAGCTTAATTTCTGGCCCAACTACTTTTATTGCAACTAGTTTATATCAGCTAGGTGGTACATGGTGGCCAATGATATATTTTTTTATAATAATAGCTATTATGATTACAGTAATTTATTTGCTTGATTATTATAGCCAAAAGCAACAAAAATCAAACTTTGAATTATAGTGTAGGTAGGTTATTATTATGGGTGTAATAAAATATTTGTCTGATACTACTATAAATCGTATAGCTGCTGGAGAAGTAGTGGAGCGTCCTGCATCTGTTGTAAAAGAATTAGTAGAGAATTCAATTGATTCAGGGGCAGTTAAAATTGATATTACTTTAGAAAAATCTGGTAAGAACTTAATTATAGTTTCTGATAATGGCTGTGGCATGTCTGTAGAAGATTTAGAGGTTGCAATTGAGCGTCATACTACCTCAAAGTTAAATGAAAACGATATTATGAATATTAATACTTTTGGTTTTCGAGGTGAAGCTTTACCTTCAATTGCTTCTGTAAGTAGAATGCATATTGTTACAAAATCTAAACACCATAATCAGGCTTATGAGATTAATGTTCATGGTGGGGTAAAAACTAAAATAAATCTATTGCCTCAATTTCAGCTATCAGGTACTAAAATCGAAGTCAGGGATCTTTTTTTTGCGACTCCAGCTAGACTAAAATTTTTACGTTCTGATCGTACAGAATATATAGTTTGTTATGATGTGGTGAAAAAATTAGCAATTTCTTATCCTCATATTGCATTTTCATTAGTTCATGATGATAAAACTATTTTAAAACTTAAAACAAATTCACAATTATCTTTTGATGATGCAAGAAAATTTAGAATATCTGAAATATTATCCAAGAATTTTATTGATAATGCAATATCGGTGAATATGGAAAGAGAAGGATTATCTATTAATGGATTTGTTAGTGTGCCAACATATAATAAAGCTTCAGCTGAAGATCAATTGTTATTTGTTAACAATCGTCCTGTAAAAGATAAGCTGTTGATGACAGCAATAAGATTAGCTTACCAAGGAGTATTGGCTCGTGAGAGATATCCAGTAGTTGTAATTTTTATTAGTGTTGTACCTCATTTTGTTGATGTTAATGTACATCCTACTAAAAGTGAAGTAAGATTTCATGACTCTAATCTGGTTAGAGGTGTTATAATTAGTGCTATTAAACAAGCATTATTAAATACCTCTCAATTGGTTTCATCAATAGTTGCAAGTGATACGAATAAATATATGAAACCTAAATATGATATTGATATATTTGAACAAAAAAAATTTAGTAGAGATATGCACAATACTCAGCAATTTCAATTGCGAGAATCAATGAATAATGCTGGTAGAGATTATAATGTAAATCAGATATTTAAAATTCAGGAAGTTCAAGAAAACAATTTAGCTAATGATAGTGAACAGCAGATAATGGAATCAAATATAGAAAAAGAACAATTTATTAATCCATTAGAGCTAAATCAACATAATAACATTTCTGATGATGATACTAATGCTGTAACTACTAGCATGATTGCTAATGAACAAGTTGCTTCCAGTGCAGAAAAAAAAATTCAAAAGTTGAATAATAATTCTTGTAATGGTTTTCAAGATGGTTATCAATTCCCTTTAGGATTAGCTTTTGCTCAATTTCATGGTAATTATATTCTTGCTCAAACTATAGATAGTTTAATCATTGTAGATCAGCATGCAGCTCATGAAAGGATAACTTATGAAAAGCTGCGTACTCAATTTCAAGCTGGCCAAATTATTAGACAAAGGTTGTTAATGCCTCAAGTTGTTACTTTGTTAGATATTGTTAGAGTAGAAAAATTATGTGATAAAATGCAAGAAATTTTAGCATTAGGTATGAGTTTTGAACGTTGTGGTGATGTGCAAATAAGAGTTTTAGAAATGCCAGCAATATTACCATTGATTGATGTTGCAGCAGTAGTAAATGATATTGCTGATTATTTATTTGCTACTGATGCTATATTATTAGCAGATATGGTGGAGAAAATATTACAATCTTATTCATGCTATCATTCTATAAGATCAGGAAGGATATTAACGATAGCCGAGATGAATAGTTTATTGCGTCAAATTGAAACTACTTCTTTTTCTGGGCAATGTAATCATGGTCGTCCAACTTATGTTAGATTTGAGCTAAAGGATATAGAGAGGCTATTTGGTAGGCGGTGATTTATATGTTTTTTTATTTAAAATTGACTTAAAGAGAAGAATGGGAGGTAAGATTTTTAAATATAACTTGAATTAATGAGAAGTTTTGAGTATAAAAGAAGCTATTTGTTATGCCAAAAAAGAATAATTATGCAACGTGATAGCACTCAAATAGAAACTATCAGTAACTGTAAAAGCAGTAAATTGGAAGAGATCTTATGGTCGATAATGTGAAAAACTTCACTAAAGTCTAATTCTGGATAAAAAATATAAGTAAAGAAAGTTTAGTATTGGTTAAATAAAAGTGCTTTTTTGAAAAAATTGCTCTAATGCATTTACCAACTTGGTATTATTTAGCTGTATTAATAAATCAAGCTATAAATATTGTTTTGATATTGCAAAAACTATGTACATATATTTATAATTATGCTAATATGCCTATATTGAATGCATAATTTTCTAGAGAGTATTTTTTATGATTGATTATACAAAAGCGTATTCAAGTGGGGTACAAAATAATATTGATGAGGGATTGCGTACCTATATGCTTAGAATATATAACTTAATGGCTGTAGCTCTTTTTATTACAGCTATTGCAGCAACTGCAACTTTTTCACTAGAGCCTATTGCAAGGTTAATGTTTCATTTCTCACCTAATGGGTATGTAATTGGTCAAACACCTATAGGGTTGCTAGTTAATATAGCTCCAATTGGTATAGCTCTTTATTTTTTTTGGGGAATAGGAAGGCTTGATATTTCAACAGCTCAAGTTTTATTTTGGATATATTCAGCTCTTGTAGGAATGTCGCTTTCAGCTTTGGGTTATATTTATACTGGTGAGTCTTTAGTTAGTAGTTTTTTTGTTACTGCTTCAGCTTTTGCTATTATGAGTATTTATGGGCATAGTACAAAAAAGGATTTAACTTCCTTTGGTTCCTTATTAACAATGGGGCTTTTTGGCATTATAATTGCCTCTTTAGTGAATATTTTCTTAGGCAGTGCAGCAATTCATTTTGCTACTTCAATTTTAGGGGTAGGAATATTTATGGGGCTAATAGCTTGGGATACACAAAAATTAAAGCATATTTATTATAACTCTGGTGGTGGAGAGTTAGGCCAAAAGTTAGCAGTAGTTGGAGCATTTACTCTATATTTGGATTTTATTAATCTTTTCTTGTATGTTTTGCGTTTTTTAGGCAATAGAAGGAAAGATTAAGATTTTATTTTTAACAGTTTAGGAGAGTTAATAAAAAAAATAGTAAAAAAAATTACTGCTATATTTTTTTTGTTAATTAAAGGCTAATTATTGTTTTTTTAGCTCCTAAGCTGTTTCTTTTTGCTCTTCTTCCCTTTTTATAACTCATTGTAAACTTTAATGCTATTGAAGATACTATATAACTTATGTATATTATTAATAAATACTGTGGTTAAATAACTGATCAAATAATTATGCTTGTTTTATAGCAATTTTTTTATATTAATTCATTCATAATACATCTGAATTGAAAAACGCTTGATTCACCCTTAGGGTGTATACGTTTCTTGATCATTAGTTCAACAATTTTTATTCTCCTGATATTCGACCTTTTGCATTAATTTTTTTATAATATTGACAAATTTTGCAAATTTAATTACAGTTAAGGTTGAATATTAATAAAAGTTAACACAAGTTAATAGCAGGTTCTATAAAGTGCGAAAGTTAACAAAAATTAACCTTTCTTCTTCTTTAGATTGAATATGACTTTCAACCTTTATTCACTAGAATATGACTCTTTATGGGGCGACGATGCTAAATCTGCAATTTTAAATCCAGAGACATTATTATTTCAAAACGTTGCAGCTTATCAGGCCTGTAAGATGATTGCATGAATTGTGTAGCGCCATTGGAGGGGTTTAGCAAGTGATTTTGGTGCGCTGGATGTCAGGGAATGCTTTATCCATTTACTGGAACTGCTGCAGCTCATAATGGAGGAGTTGGCACACTGTAAATGGTGGCAAAAGTTTATGGCTAAGATGCATCGGCAATTGATGCTATGGGGATATTATGGCTATAGATGATTGTGTGGCAAGTATCCAATGTCCATTATGAAGAATATCGACTACAGATGATTTATCCAATTCCAGAAGTTACCTCTTGTAAACGTATTGGTGAAACTGAAGCTACTTGGCAAGCTGGTAGAGAGTTTCCAGTTAATGGATAAGAGTTAAACTATTAACCAGACAAAAATAGTAGGTTCAATATAAAGTGGTACACGGTATATGCTAATCAGAACTATGATATAGAGGATTTTCAATTCTTGATAAGATTATTGTGTTGTGTAGCCTAAATCTCGCACGATATATTTAAAACTATCCTTAGTTTATAAAATTCATTAATAATAAGTGATAGTATACTTGAGTTTTTTTTAAGCGCAAAAATAAATGGGCTGCGCTTACCATATAGCTTTAAATGCCAATTTGGCGCGTTTAGACCATATATTATCTGGAAATTTGCTATTTAAAATAGCTAGTTGTTCTTCTATTTCTGTTTTGCATTCTAATAACGCATAGCTTTGAGCCATTCTATATATGGCCTCAGGGTAATATGATGTATGAGAATACTGATCTATTACAGTATTAAATCTATTTAAAGCTGCAATAGGATTCTTTCTAGCTAAATAAAATTTTCCTATATCCATTTGAATACTGGCTAAATTCTTAGAAAGAACATTTATTTTCTCTTGTACTTTAGCTACATAATCGCTTTCAGGAAATTTATCTATTACTTGTTGTAACTCCGATTTTGCTCGAGCAAGCTGATCTAAGTCCTGTTGATAGTAAGCCTGTTTATATTTTGCTGAAGCTTTTAAATAGTACACATCAGCAATTTTATAATACATTGGGTGTAACCTAATAAACCTTTCTAGTATATCAAATGCTTCTGCATATTCGCCTGCTAAATATAGACTATAGCCATGCATAAACTCTGACTTTGTTGCAATATCAGAACCAAGGCTTTGAATAAATATATTAAAAAATTGCTCTGCAGCAGCTCTATATTTTTTTTTCTGAAATAGTTTTTCACCTTTACAATATGCTTCTTCTGCAGAAAAAGAGGCAATTTGTTTTTTTTCTTTTGCAAGAATTGTATAGTTAATAAAAGGTAATAAAATTAAAAAAGCAAAAACAAACCGAAGCATACTAAGTAATTTTAATTTTGTAATATTGTTAGGTTATACATTACTAATTCTATTTTATAAAGCACTAAATTAATTTTTTGAATAATTGGTGCCTTTGACTGGATTTGAACCAGCATGCTTTTACAAGCGACAGATTTTGAGTCTGTTGTGTCTACCATTTCACCACAAAGGCAATCAATACTTGTATGAAGTATACAATCTTATTTATAAAAATTAAAGAATTTAATGTTTTTTAAATGCAAACTATATAGTTTGGATAAATGTTCTTCAGTTTAAATATATCACTTAATATGTTCACTTGATCATTAATATTTGAAGCTTTTGCTATTCTAAAAGCATTGCCTGTTAATACTAAGGCAGAATCTATACCAACGTTATTCGCTCCAAGAATATCTGTTTCCAAAGTATCACCTATCATTAGTATTTTTTCTTTTTTGACATTTTGTGCTGCTGTATTTAATACAGCTTGAAAAATCTCTGCATACGGTTTACCACTGTATACTACTTGTCCTCCTATAGCCTTATAAATAGCACTAAAATATCCAGCACAGTACCTACTTTTGCTTCCAAGTGGATTGATGGTATCTGGATTAGCACAAAGACAGATTGCCTTGTTATTTACTGCAGTTTGAAAAATAGAATTATATTGATTTAACTTATCTTCACAATCTTCAAATGCTGTTATAAGTAGTATATTTGCATCATGAATATTTGTAGTAATTTTTATAGGAAGATCTTTCAATACATTTTTTTTAAAATCTGGCCCTAAATGGAAAACAATAGGACTATCAATTTCGAGGTATTTTTTTGTATTTTTTAACATTGCTCTTGCAATTTCCCCAGAAGTATAAACATTTCGTGAAGTAGCATTAATTCCATAACTATTAAGTCGATCACTGGAATATTGAGCCGGTTGAGGAGTATTAGATATAAAACATATTTTTATGCTTTGGGACAGATTATTAACTGCTTCTATTATCTTAGTATATGGATTATTATCTTCTAGTAGTACCCCATATATATCAAATAATAAAAGTTCGTAATCTTTAACTATGTTAGATAAATTAATTGGTTTATATTTAGGCATATTAATTCCTCACTGAATGATATTAAAGTGTTTTTTGACTTCTGATATATTATGCTATATGCTATCACAATATGTTTCTCCATCTAAGTATTTTAGCTATTATAAGGTTGCAAATATTATGTCATCAAGTTTAAATATGACCACAAAAACAAACTCAGATCAATATAATGCTGATTCAATAAAGATTTTACGAGGACTTGAAGCAGTCCGAACACGGCCTGGTATGTATATTGGGGATGTTAGCAGCGGAGCTGGATTACATCAGCTAGTTTATGAAGTTCTTGATAATTCAACTGATGAATCATTGGCTGGTGGTTGTAATAAAATTGAAGTTATTCTAAATAAGAATGGATCTGTTACAGTTAGAGATAATGGTAGAGGTATACCAGTTGATATTCATTCAGAAGAAGGAGTATCTGCAGCTCAAGTAATCATGACTCAGTTGCATGCTGGAGGAAAGTTTGATCAAAATGCATATAAAGTCTCTGGAGGATTACATGGAGTTGGAGTATCAGTAGTTAACGCATTATCTGATTGGTTAGAATTACGTATCTGGAAAAATAATCAAGAACATTTTATGCGTTTTGAATATGGAGAACCTCAAAATCCTTTATCAGTAGTAGCTGATGCTAAGAAAAACAAGGCACAGAAATAACTTTTTATCCATCAATGAAAATTTTTACTTCTATTGAATTTAGTTTTTCAGAGTTAGAGCATAGATTAAGAGAATTAGCATTTTTAAATTCTTCCGTGGAATTTTTACTAACTGATGAACGTTCTAGTGAAATAAAACATGTTAAATTTTTTTATACTGGTGGAGTAGAATCATATGTGCAATATATTGATAAAGCTAAAATAGCATTACATCCAACCATAAGTTTTCAACAAACTGATAATAATGGAGCAACTGTAGAATTAGCTATGCAGTGGAATGACTCCTTCTATGAAAATATAGTATGTTTTACTAATAATATTAGACAAAGAGATGGTGGAAGCCATTTACAGGGATATAGATCAGCAGTAACTAGGGCAATTACTAAATATAATAAAGATCATTTTCCTAAAAGTAATATTAATTATAATGGTGATGATATTCGTGAAGGGCTATCTTGCGTGTTATCATTAAAGTTACCGGATCCTAAATTTGCTTCACAAACTAAGGATAAGTTAGTTAGTCCAGAAGCTAGAGCTATAGTTGAAGGAATAGTATATGAAAAGCTGCTAGAATGGTTAGAGCACCGTCCTAGCGAAACTAAAAAAATCTTTACTAAAATTACTGAAGCAGCTATCGCCCGTGAAGCAGCGCGTAAAGCAAGGGAATTAACTAGACGTAAATCAGCATTAGGAGTAGCAAACTTACCAGGTAAATTAGCAGATTGCCAACAACGAGCTCCGGATAAATCTGAGTTATTTTTAGTAGAAGGAGACTCAGCAGGTGGTACAGCTAAACAAGGCCGTGATAGGAAATTTCAAGCTATCCTTCCATTAAGAGGTAAATTACTTAATGTAGAAAGAGCTAGGTTTGACAAAATGCTACAATCTGACCAAATTGGCACTTTAATTACTGCACTCGGAACAGGAATTGGCAGTGATGATTTTTCAGTAGATAAAATACGTTATCATAAAGTAGTTATCATGACTGACGCTGATGTTGATGGATCACATATTCGAGCATTGCTTTTGACTTTCTTTTATCGTTATATGCCAGAGGTTATTGAAAAAGGTTATTTGTATATTGCACAACCGCCCTTGTATAAAATTAAGCGTGGTGCTAGTGAACTTTATCTTAAAAATGACCAAGCATTATATGATTTTTTATTAAAAATTGCCATTGATGAAATTGATTTAATTAAATCTTCTGGAGATAGGATATCTAATGCTGAGTTGATAAAAATTGTTTCTTATATTAGAAAGTTAGTTAATGCTTTGAATAAAGTCGGTACCAAACTGAATAAATATATTATTGAAATTTTAGTTATTACTAAAAATATTACTGCTAGCATTTTTAATCCTGTTAATCAAGATAAGTTATCAGCTCTTATACAAAAAATGCTTCCAACCCAAGATTTAGATAAAACTAATTGGCAGGTTGAAGTTAATGAGGATTGTATACAATTTTATTGTTTTGTACGAGGAATAAAAAAAACTCAAACTCTTTTTAAAAGCCAATTAGAATTTCCAGAGTTTATTAGCTTGATCAAGCTAGGACAAAAATTATTTGAATTATTTGAAAATTCATTAGTATTAAAGCATAAATCAGAAAAGATTGATATTAGTTTACCATCAATGTTATTGGATAAATTATTAGCAATTGGCAAGCATGGAGTAAGCCTTCAAAGGTTTAAAGGATTAGGAGAGATGAATGCTGATCAACTATGGGAAACTACACTAAATCCAGAGAACAGAACACTCTTACAGGTTAAAATAACCGATTTTGATGAAGCAGCAGCAGTGTTTTCAACCTTAATGAGTAATGTAGTAGAACCTAGACGTGAGTTCATTCAAGCTAATGCTTTGAATGTTCATAACTTAGATGTATAACTCTAACGTCATGCAATAAAAGAAAATGTTACTATTTAATAATCTATAAATCAAGTACTGTTTTACATATACAATTTTATTTAAAACTAGCAGTATTTAATGCTTTAAAAAGCAAAAAGTTAGATTGGCATGAAAAAAAAATCAAAAAATTTATACAAAGCTCCTTATAAGCTGCAGTTTTAGATAGGAATGTAGAATCATATAAAGGATTTAGTAAACCATTTTTAAAACTGAGTAAAACAATATATATGTAGATGAAAGCATATATATTGAACAGTGTCTTGTATATTTGAGACCAAAAGAACTTTTTAATACAAAGAAATAAAAGAGAATATATAATGCAAGATGAAATAGAAAGGTTTATGCAAGTACTAAAAACTATTTCTTATATTATGAGCACAATATGTATTGACAATTGTGCTAAATATATCTCCTAATTTTAGTGTAGTACTAATAGCCAATTATAAAAAATTGAAATTAAAGTTTTATCAATCAATGATAAAATATATAACTTCTAATAATTTAGACAAAGGTTTTGCTTTGAAATAACCATTTCTTGGTAAATTATTTCCTTATAAATCATTTTTTCAAATTTACCCATATTTACTCTTCAAATTCTGTATTCTAATCCTTACTTCTTTTTTATTACCCCAAATTTCTATATGGTATTATCTTTTCCTAAGAAACTCCTCTTTTTTCTACATTGCAAATACATAAGCTAACTTTATATCACATCCTTAGTTGCAGTGTACACTAAGAACTAGTGTAATACTAGCAATAATTAAAACTACTACTCTTTTTGTCTTTTTTTACTGTCAAATTTCTATTTTTAGATTACATTTTTGCTTGTTCAACTTAATAACTTCTTTTGCAATTTTAACAATAAAATCAGGTTCCAAGAGCGCTTCATAACATATTTTTTGAAAATAATCTGAGTTACCAAATATCCACGCTTTAGCTTCAAGCTCATATTTTTTTGCCTCAGATGCTAGTGAAATATTAGAAGCATCAATAATAGCTTGTAGAATTATTGCTCGTCTAAGTAAGATATCCGGATCATCTGAAAAAGTCTTTAAGCGTTCAAATGGAGCTTGAAATTTTATTACATAATTCATAAGTGACTTAAAACATATAATTTAGAGTTTATGTTACTATATAGCACGCAATATTACTGACACTAATACAAAAAAATGAATCAATACATCAAAAAATTATTAATATAATGCAAGTTTTTAGCAAAAATGGTTACATGTTTATGATATTAAGTAATTTATAATTTATAATCTTAACTATCATTAAGTGAGGTTTTATCTAAAAAATAATCTGATATAATATTATATAAACTATTGTTTAATGCAATTTAAAGCTGATAAAAGTTATAATTATTCTTAATAAAAACGAAATAAATAAAAACAAAACATTTGAATTTAGTTATTTTTTATAATATTATGCAATACATATAGCAAATATAGTTTTAAGTAACTGATTTTAACTAAAGAATTCATTAAAATCAAAAACAGTTATATACTAACAGTTAGCCAATATATAAATATTTAAAATTACAGGAAAATTATGGTTTTTTGCAATTTGCAGGCATGATTCAATCTAGGATTAGGTAATGTTTAGCTAAAAAAAAGAATAAGTGTACATTTATAACAAAAATTATTGCTAAAATATACCTCTACAAAAGCAGAGAGCTTAAATAAATTTAGATTATAAAGAAAAGAATAGTACTAATAATTTATAAAATACAAAACCATCTAAGTGTCAATAGCTAGATCTTTCCCTAACTATTAATGCTAATGTGCAAGCAAAAGATGAAATTATTAATGGCGCTCAAAGAATAAATTTACCATAAAAAAACTATGATGATATTATTCCTAAAGCATTTAGATAAGTTTCAAGCAATTCTTCTTGTTCTTTAAATTTACTCTTATCCATTTTTCTAATTTTAATTACTTGCTTAAGAGTAGGAAGATTAAATCCATAACTTTTTGCCTCAGCATATACTGCTTGAATATCTTCTGTTATATTTGCCTTTTCTACTTCTAATCTTTCTATTTTTTCAATAATTTCTTTAAGTTGATTACTAGAGATAATATCTTCTGACATATTTTATATAAATCTTCTTAGTTGATTAAATTTTTGATTTCAAACATTAAATATAAACTAAGCTTAACATAAAAACAATTCAAACCATTCTAAATTAGGAATTTTTATATTAAATAATATCTCCTATTATAGCAGATACTTACTTTTCTAGTGATTACAATATAATTACATTACTATCAGGATTATATCTCTTATAGCTACTTTAGCAGTTATTATAAACCTTGCTTCTAATAAAACGGAAAAAAAATAAAAAAACTAAGATCAGGAAAAAACTAGCTATATCTATTAATCACATTGCTTATTGCAGTACCTCTTTTTTCAAGCAATATTGTCATATATATTTTATAGGCATATTGCATATGAGGGCAATAGCATAGAAATTTTGCACCAGTATTACCTATACATATGTCTTATTATCTTTTGCTTGTTAATAAATAAGCTCCAGCTATTACAAAATTATAAGGATTACTCCATGGCAGCAGTATAAACATGCCACATAGTGAGTTAAGCTAGTTGTAATAAAAATAGATGTTCCATTAAAATATATTATTGAACATTTTATAGTACAATTTTTCCCTGTAATTCTAATACCATTGATCCTAGTAAGCTATATCATCCTATTCTACAATAATGAAAATAACAAAATAAATATAATTATTACAGCCCAGCTTTGTTATAAAATAATGATAAATATTTATGATTCGTTTTTTATTTTAACTATTATAGATTTAATAGCAATGTAAACTAGCAACTAGTGCCAATTTAGGAACTTCCAGTAATATTATTAATATTACCTTCAAAATCTAGATACATCCTATTTGTAATTAAGATTGGTAATCCAGCTCTAAGTAACATACTAATCGCTTCTTTTACTACATTTATATGCGTCTCTAGCTCTGCTGTGATAAACCTGATATCTGTTTGAAATCATTTGTACAAAGTATAGCCTTGCATTTTCACCCCAGAAAACTTATATTCTGCAGTATTTTTATTATTTAAATTCTATCATATCAGATGCTATATTTGCATATTTATTCTATATCTATTACTAATATTATAACCTGAAACTACGCCCGGTATATGATTAGAATATTGGTTGTTATTTTTGGTAAATGGCAGATCAGAAACAACACCAGCTAAAAATTTCAAATATAATGGGGAAATAATTTTGAATACATCGTATATATCAGCTTTTACATGTACTAATAATGAACATAATAAAGCACATACTATTACTATAGTATAACGCTTTAGTAAAAAAAAATATTCATATTAATTTTGCCATTATAAATTTTATATTCTTAATAAGTTAAATGATTTATGGTTAATTTAAATAACGTGCTAAATGCTTATAGTTATTGCATTTAAGAGCTAGTCCTTCAAAAGGAAAAAACACTTCTCCTTCCTTAATATAATTCTTTATTAATTTTTTTAAACCTAGTTTATGTTTATTTAATATTTCTTGATTTACTAATATTTCTGTAAATTGAAGTAAAGGCTTAGCAGAAGCAATTTTTATATAGATTATTTTATTAGGTATAATTGAAGGTAAATCTTTAAATCCACCATGACACAATATAATGCTTTCAATAATTAATTGGGTTGCTATCCCTTGCTCTACTTCTCTTTTACTAGGGACTATACCAGTTTTAAAATCAATAATATAGCATTCTCTATTTTGGAGATATTCTATTCTATCAGCTATAGCTACAATATTTAGTTTAAAATTATCAATATTTAATGGAATTTGACCTAGTTGTTCTGAAAAAATTCTAAATCCTTGTTTTCTTCTATCTTTATCAAAAGGCACAAATTCTTCAGCCAACTGATATAGCTTAGTAAGCCATACTGTTTTTGTAAAAACATCACAGTTGTAACAATCCATTAATTGCTTACCTATAGCAATAAAACAATTTATCTGTTTGTTTTCCTCTAAATCTTGATAGTGAACAGTATATTCATGAATTACATTATGAATATATTCACCAAATTTTGCAGCTTTTAATTGATCAGAATTTAGTGTTATTGGTTTTAACCCTAATATGTTTTTAGCATAAAATCCATAAGGGTTTCTAATGAGCAGTTCAATATCAGTTGCAGATATAGTCTTAACTATGTCTGTACTAGATAGCAAAATTCTAGGTGATATAATTGTTGTTGTAGATTCATTATTCCATTTATTAAAAGTAATATTATTTACTAACTCTAAGTCATTTACCTTAATACGAATTAAAGGATTACTAACAGCAAGAAGTTGCAACTTTAAAAAAAATTTAGAATCAGTAGATCTGCCAGCTGTACTAAACTTGGCATTAGTTAAAGTAACAGGTGCTTTTTGTAATATAGCATATAATATATATTGCTTTCTAGCATAATAGGTATTTTGTTCAATTAACCCTAATTTACTATATATAGCCTGATTAAGCCATGGATTTTGAATTAAGTTACCAGGCCAATTATCATTACTAAATTCTGGTATAATAATATAATCTGCACTTAACAATACAGCACTATCTGCATTTGTAATAGTAACATTAGCATTATAATCATGTTCGCAATCTAATTTGATAATAGCAAATAACTCTTTGAGAATTTTACTAAAATCTCTAATATCAATTTCTCCAAATTGTTGAGCTATATAAATAATTTCTTTAAGAACATCAGCTATTCTCTTACTAGATTGTAGTTGCCAAATTTTTCCTACTGTTAAATTTTCAGCAGCTTGTAATAAATAAGTTATTAACTTAGTACATAAAATTGTATTACTATTACAGTATATCCATACATTATCTAAAGCCTCAAGAACAAACCTAGCCCATTTTTGCAATTCTATATCATCCACACTAGTAGTTAAATCTAGTAAGATTTGCTTAAGCTCTCCTTGCTGAAATTTATTTTTAAAAACTAGCTTTTCAAATTTACTACTATTACTACTAGTAAGTAATGGAGTATTAATTAAATTAATAAATTTACTAATGCTAAAATTACTCGATATAAAGTCCGCTAACAACAGTATAAAATTTATCTCTAATAATTGCTTAATATCAGCATTTATAAGATTAGTATAGTCTATCTGATACTTGCTTAAATGCATAGTTAATAAAGTAGTAAAATTTGATGTAGTAGTAATTATTAAAATTTTTTTATCTTTAGTTAAATAACTATAAACCATTGCTGCAACTAACTTAGCCTCATCATATTGGCTGTTAACTTTTACATATTCAATATCGATAGGAATATTATTAATATCATCGTGTGATGATACTAATCTTGAATTTTGTAAATCTAAAAACTCTGATAACCGTATAGGTCTTCTTTTTACCTGTACTGCTACTTCTTCAGCAAGATATTTTAAATCATTCAGTAAAATATTACATGATTTCAAAAAATATTGAAAATCACATAAAGAATCACTAGAATTCCTGAAACTATAATTTAATTCTTCTAAATAAATTGGCGGTAAAATTACATGACTAAACTTACAAGAAAGTATTACCTTAAAAAGTAGTAGCTCTAGTTTGCTACTTGGTAAGATGCCAGCTACAACAATTAAATTGTTGTTAAATTTTAATAAATTTTGCAACTGAAAAAAAATATTATTTTTACTGCTAATATTAGTATTACATAATTCACTCCACTTAGTATAAGCAACATCTAAAAATTCATATGTGTTTTGCCAATATTCTGAACTATCAATTTGATCAACCAAATTTTTTAACTGATTTAGATTGATTTGTTGACTTTCTAATTGTTGAAAAAGCTGCAATAATTTTCCACTTAATTTAAGAGCATCACTTAAACGAATCTGATAATAGCTATGCTGTTGAATGATCTTAGCAAGGGCTACTTTTTGTTCATTAATACTTAACTTGCAACAACTAGATAATGAACATTGATTAGTAGCAATAAAGGAAGTAATAAATTGTTTTAACGTTAATATATCTGGCAATAGCATTGCTTCTTTTTGAGCTGTCAGCATTATGGCCTTCTTAAGTTCTTGACATTGTTGACTATAAGGTAATATAACCTTAATCTTATCAAGAGATAATGAGCTTTTTTTTAATAAGAATTTTGCTAGTAAAAATATAAAATCATCATTTGGCTTAACATAATATACACTCATGGACTTATTTAAGTGATATTCACAACAATTAATTTCTTAAATAAAGCTTCATATAGGCATTAGTTGCAATAAAGCTTAGTAATAAGTAGATTATTGATATATCAATAAAATATCTAGTATAATAATTCATACCAATAAACACAATAAACAGAGATATCAAATTAGTTAAGCTGTTAATATACAATATTCTTTCTAAATTAGATTTAGTAAATAAAAATTTAACTATTAAAACAAATATACACCCTATTAAAATAAATATTACAGGTATCATTGTTGAATCTTTAATACTTTATTCTTTAGCTTGAGAAAATCAGCATGCAATTGAGCTGTATCAAAAATTTCTGTACTTAAAATATGCACTAACATTCTTTTATTATCAGTATCAACTACAGCAGTACCAGGAGTAAGAGTAATGCTATTTGCATATATTACTTTTTCTACTGGAGAAAGTTTACTAAATTCTAGCCATAACATACAAGAATTAAGCTGCAAATTATCTTTCCAAATGATTTTAGTAACAGCTATAGCAGATTTTACTACTTCAACTAATAACCATATACAATATGCTATAGACTTTATAATAGGAACTGGTGTAAAAAATAATAATTTCAAACGCAAAGATATAAAATAGGTTACTAAAACCGATATCAAGCTCAAATATGGATGATTATATGCATCATCCAACCCTATGAGCCCAACCCATACAATTAGTAAAGCTGCTAAATGCTGCAATTTAGCCCATAATAACATAATTTATACTAAAAATTATTAAATATCATAATAACATTATACTCTGTATTAATTAATTCTTCTAGCAACAACTATACTTACTGGAATACTAATAATATACCATAAAGCAAACACTGGAATAATATACCAAGGATAAATTAATAAAGTCACTCCTACAGTAGCAAATAATAATAAACAAATCCAAATATATTGTGGTTTTACAGTAATACTTTTTATTGAAAATGTAGGAATTCTACTTGCCATCAAAAAACCAACAATCAATAAGTAAATATTAATACATAGCTTATAATCTTTAATTTGCCAGTTTAAGATTGGAAAAATATTAAAATCTAGCATAACAGGCATTAAACATAATACTGCTCCTAAAGGAGCAGGTACACCAACAAAAAAATATTTTTTCTTATTACTATGTTCATGATTTAGTATACTAATATTAAATCTTGCTAATCTAATAGCTGTACAAATAACAAATACTAATACAGATATCCAAGATACTAATTTTTGTTGCTGATCTGGATCTAGCCATAAATAAGTAATTAATGCTGCAGTTAATCCAAAGTTAACAAAATCACAAAGCGAATCTAATTCTGCTCCAAAGGAAGAAGCAGCATTAAGCAGCCTAGCTATTCTACCATCGAGACCATCAATTAGTACAGCAACTAATATACATGTTATAGCTGCTTCCCATTTACTATCAAAAGCATATCTTATAGAGCTTAACCCTACAGATAACCCTAATAATGTAATTATACTAGGTAATAACCTAATAAAAGGCATTGGATAGCTTAATTTATGCTTTCTAAAATTCATAATTCTACTACTATCCTGATTTATATTTTATTATCTTCTAGAATATTATTATTTAACTTTATAGTTAGCAGGGGCAATTCTCTTTGATTTAAAATCAGCAAGTATTGTTTCTCCTCCTATACAGGTCTGGCCTACATCTACCAATGGAACAGTCTTTTTAGGTAAATAAATATCTACTCTACTACCAAATCGAATTATACCAAAACGATCACCAGCACTAACTTCATTTCCTTCCTCCAAATCACAAACTATCCTTCTAGCAATTAATCCTGCTATTTGTACAAAAATTATTTGCTGTTTATCTGTAGTTTCCATTACTACTGATTGACGCTCATTATGAATACTTGCTTTATCAAGTGAAGCATTTATAAATTGTCCAGGATTATAATTTAAGGATACAATTTTTCCATCAGCCGGTATTCTATTAACATGAACATCAAATATGCTTAAAAATATACTAATTTTAAGTAGCTCTTCCTCTGGCAATCCTAATTCAGGAGGAGGTGTAGCATAAATAATAGATTGTATTTTACCATCTGCAGGACTAATTACTAGCCCTGTATCTATCGGAACTACACGATTAGGATTGCGAAAGAAATAAACACAAAAAATTGTTACAATAGCTCCTATCCACCCTAGTATAGGACTAAATGATCCAAATAAGAAAGTTACAGCTGCTGATATTACTATAAATATATACCCTTCCTTATGTATTATTTTTGAAAAATCTTGTATAGGTATCATTACATACTCCTTTTATTAAGTTCATCTTCAATTAATTTAAGATATTGTTCTCTAACTAGAGCTATTTTTTACTTAAGCATATAGCAACGTTACAACAGAATTCCACTAAATTCTTAAAAACTAGATCAATTTTACTGAACTCATTATAGTAAGTTTGAGCAATTATTTTATGTTCAATTTCTTCTTGATGAAATTTTCTAATTTCAGTTAATAGTTCCCTTTCGCTTTCTGCAAATCCTGATTCTAATTGCATAATCTGCTCGTGATAATGTCGATCAATGGCACTTTCCACAGCTTCAGTATAAACATTGCATATTTAGAACCAATACTAGCAGTAATAGCGCCAGATACATATCCTAATATATTCCATAATGGCATTAAAAATGTTGGCCGAACCTGCCGATTCTGTATTTGTTGTTTAAAAAAAACACAATGTTTTTCTTCATGCTGTAGCATAGAAATAATCTGTGTTTTACATATTTGATTATTTTTGACAAAATCTATTTGTCCTTTATAAATTCTGCAAGCTCCATATTCACCAGCATAATTTACTCGAATTATTTCAGCTATTTTAGCATCAGAATCTTCAACAAAAATCGGCTTTGGCATATTTACTATAATATAAATTAACTATATAACAAAGTAATAGCAATACTATACTATATAAAAAATTCATCATTGACATAGACATACCTATTATTTTAAATGGAGCAGCTTTACAGCTTTTAACTATAGAAATAGTATCCAATAATTTCATTCTTGCTTCAACTGATAAATTTTTTATCATTGGTGTATTAACTTTACAAGTTCTTGGCTCATTAAATATACCTTTTTCTATTCCATAATGATAGCCGGATATAAGAACTGATACTAAAATATTCAACATTATAATCTTATGTAAAACGTTCCCTAACTTCGAGCATGATATACCCAATATGCTTAAACAAAACAATATATAGTAAGGTATCCTTTGGTAAATACATAAAGTACAAGGAGTTATTTCAAGTATATGCTCAACATAGTACGCGAAGACTAAGCTTACAATTGGAACAATAGCTAGTATAATAAAGAACTTTCTATAATTATTCAGTGCTAATCCCTTAAATATCGAATCTATCATTTTAATCAATCTATGACTTCTAGTAAGTGATTTTTTTAGAATTTAAAGTTATTATAATGAGATTTATAGATTTTTTAAGTAAAAACTCTATAATACTTTTCAATTTAACTCAATTTAGAAGGTTAAGACTAAATGTTAGAATTTTCAAGTTATGCAGCTCAATCAAAAGCCTGGCCATTTATTGAAGCACAAAAGATTTTAAACAAATTAAATTATCAAGCTCCAGATAAAGGGTACGTTTTATTTGAAACAGGTTATGGCCCTTCTGGGTTACCACATATTGGCACTTTTAGTGAAGTAGCAAGAACTGTAATGGTAATTGAAGCATTTAAGCAACTATCTAACATACCAACTAAGCTAATATGCTTTTCTGATGATATGGATGGATTAAGAAAAGTACCTACTAATCTTCCTAATCAGGATATGCTTAAAGAACATCTTGATAAACCTTTAACATCAGTTCCAGATCCGTTTTGTAAAGCAACAAGTTATGGTGAATACATGAACGGTAAACTAATACAATTTTTAGACACATTTAATTTTAAATATGAATTTTATAGTGCTACAAAATGTTATAATTCTGGAATATTTGATAACATGTTATTAAAAGTTTTAGAGAATTATGAAAAAATCATGGAAATAATGTTACTAACCTTACGTGAAGAGCGGCAGGCAACTTATTGTCCATTTTTACCAGTTTGTCCAGAGACAGGTAAAATATTACAAATTCCTGCAGTTAAGATTAATAAGAAAGCAGGTACCGTAACTTTTCAAGATATTAACACTGGAAAAATTTTTGAGACAGAAGTAACTAAAGGCAAATGTAAATTACAGTGGAAACCAGATTTTGCAATGAGATGGGCAGCATTGGAAGTAGATTATGAAATATACGGTAAAGATCATATGATAAATCAACACATATATTCCAAAATATGTAAAGTACTTGGAGGCACTCCACCAGTACAATTTTTTTATGAATTTTTTCTCGATGAAACAGGAGCTAAAGTTTCTAAGTCTAAGGGAAATAGTATAACAGTTGAACAGTGGTTAACATATGCTCCTATGGAAAGTATGTTATTGTTTATCTATCAGTCTCCAGCTAAAGCTAAAAAACTACATTTTAATGTCATACCTAAAAATGTTGATGATTATTTAACTTTGATAAAGAAATATCATCAAACAAATGATCAGGTAGCTAAGATAGATAATCCAGTATACCATGTTCACTTAGGTAAGGTACCAAATGTTATTAACACTTATAACTTAAACTTTAGTTTATTACTTAATCTAGCTTCAGCATGTAATCCAGAAAATAAATCAGTATTATGGGGATTTATTAAAAAATATGCTCCAGATGCCTGCCCAACTAGCAGTCCATATCTTGATCAGTTAATAGAGTTTGCTATTCAATATTATAATGATTATGTAAAGATAAATAAAAAATATCTGATACCATCAACACAACAGCGTAAAATTTTAGAGCAAATTGATCTTGTACTAAGTGACTTACATGAAGTAGATGCAGAAGTAATTCAATCTGCAATTTATAAAATTGGTATAAATAATGGTTATAATAATCTAAAATGCTATTTTCAAGAACTATATCAAATTTTACTTGGACAATCAGATGGACCAAGATTAGGTTCATTCATAAAATTATTCGGTATTGATAATACTAAAGCTATTATTAAGGCAAAACTAGCAAGCGCTAGCAACTAAAAACATTACCTTAATCCTCAAAACCACAGCTATTATCTGCAAAACAAGCAAAAAGGCTGATATAATAATCTACTTGTTTTTTACATATCTTAACTCACTAAGATAGTTACACTTTGTAAAATATAAAAAAAATTCATTAAATAAGTCGACTATTTTACGTATTTAATTTTTTATTTTAAACCAGTAAGGCTCAATTTCATTTAAATCAAAAAAATAAGTTGATAGTCTTTAGACAGAAAAGAAGATGCTATACAAGTTTTTATATCTTAATATTGCCTATAGAAAAACTGGTCTTGTAAGACAGATAGAATCAGTATGAAGATGAAAATAGGTTTTGCATAAGAATGATTATGCTCCCTATATTCGAGCTTTTAAATAACAATTTTAGAATAATTTATAAAAATATTCTAAAACTACCTGCTATAGCTGTATTTTTGGAGGCAAAAAGTGCAACATATAGTACTCGATATTACAATCAATAGCTGCAATTTTACTAAAAATAACAGTGTCAATAATGACACGATTTTTTACCATTTAATTTTTATCAGTACATGCTTTTTTGTAATATTAAAATTTTTACATAATATTAAACACTGATGCGAAATTATCGCATTCATGGTTGTAAATAATGAAAATTTCATCAAAAAGATATGTAAAAAAAAGCTCTGTAACAATTATTATTACTGGCATTAAGGCTTATTTGCTGCTATAATCTATAGCAGAGATATTTATAAATAAAACATTGTGTCAGTAGCAACTGCTACTAAGCATTTCCTGCATTGGGTTGGTGGTAAAAAAGGCAATTTTGTTAGTAAAAAAATCCTGTCATAGATTATAGCAGCAAATAAGCCTTAATGCCAGTAATAATAATTGTTACAGAGCTTTTTTTTACATATCTTTTTGATGAAATTTTCATTATTTACAACCATGAATGCGATAATTTCGCATCAGTGTTTAATATTATGTAAAAATTTTAATATTACAAAAAAGCATGTGCTGATAAAAAGTAAAATGTTACTGTATACCTGATGTTATCTGAGATTTAGAGTTAGATAATGTTCTCTAGAGATTAAAGGCGTAAACAGCAAATTTATTTCTTTTAACCTCCAGCAAAACCATTTTAGAAATAAAATAGCAGGAGCATTCTATGCCTATAGAAGATGAAGGTCAAAACAAAATTGATAAATTAACTAAAAATTAGCTACAGAAGGTATTAATAGCACTACTATAAAACAGATAGATGCTGAATTAACTATACCACAAACTAGAAGAATCTGGGCAAGTAAGCATAAATTGCATAGATTGGATACAATATTTTAGAAGAATAGTAAATAACTATAAAAGAGGAACAGCTTCTCTGAATAGCATTATTTAGACAATACATAGAATCAATGAGCGTAAAGATTGAAACATTTAGCATA
>NZ_LANP01000030.1 GCF_000964595.1 Orientia chuto str. Dubai
TAGAATCTAAAAGTAAATGGGTACTACAAATGGATAGTAGTAAAAGCGGACATTTAGAGTATCCATATAGAGCATAGCATAAAATTTGTCAAAAGGCCAGCATAGAAAATTTAAGAATACACGACCTAAGAAGGATATTTGCAACTTGGATGGCAGATGATGGTGCAGGTCAGTATTTAATGCGTGCAGTATTGAATCATGGTAGTATAAAATCAACGAGTATTTATGCTAGAGTTAGTTTAGAATCAGTTCGGCAGTATATGTCTAAAGTTACACAAATGATGAATGAATGTACTGACTGATAATAAGAGTACAATGCACGTTAATGTAACCTGCGCAGGTGCTATCTGCATTTGAAATATTTAGCTAATTTAAATATTAGTAGAATAAGTTTTCTCATGCGGCAATTATAGCTGCAGGTGATTTATGCAAAGATCATCTTCTTTATCAGATAAATATGAATGCTCGATTGTTGCTTTTTTTAATTTTAAACAGTAAATCTTTTTTTTAATTTAACTTCTTGCTAAAAAGTGCTTGTAATCCTAGTAATATATTGTTTTCCTTATTAGGTTGAGGATTAATCTTTTTTTTCATAACAACTTTACAAGTTTTCTCAAGCTCTTTTGCTTTGTTGTATAGCATTAAACAGAATTACTGCTTTTAGACTGTTTGTCTAAGTTCTCTAAGAAAATTTTCTTGCTAATTTATGTTGACTGCTATTACTTGTATAGTACGATTTATAATATAATTTTGTAATATAATATGTGTGCTTGCGATGCAGGGGATATTGTTTATTACTTTTGTAAAAAGTCCCCTCCTTGATCATGTAACTCTGCATTAGCAGAAATTGATAAAGTATTTTTTATTATTGAGAACGCTAGTACCATATCAGGTAATAAATTTAATCCAGATTTAGCTACTTGAATATTATAACTGCAAATTTGTGGATCTTTTATATAGCTATATAAATATATGTGTTAACAAGTAAATATATTTCCAACCTAATTCTGTTTGTAATTTCTTATTTTCATCTATACCAGTAGAAGTATTAAAATCTAGTATCCCCATGTTTAATACATTCTTCTGCATTTTCTTTTTTATAATTATTTTGAATAAATTTATAATTTATATGCTCAATTCTAATACTTAAGAATCAATTGTAGCTTGCGATACTCCATCTTGGATTGTATTTTTATTTTGTCATTACCATTAAGCTGTTGAAAAGAAGATATTACTGGCCCTTCTATTGATCTTACAATAGCAAATCCCCTTTTAAGTACTTTTGAATAATCCATATTATTTAAAAGAGAATCTAATAAATAAACTTTACTATTTAAGTTACTAAACAGTCTCTTTATAAGTTGATGTAATTTATTATTAATATTTTCAAGTTTGAGTATATATAATTGTACTAATGTAGTAGGATCTATTAGTATATTACTTTGTAAAATTTGTTTTTTAAGTTCTTCAAGTTGAGATATTTTAGTATCAAATCGAAATACAAGTTCATCAAACCTTTGGTAGTTTAAATCTACTATTGTTTCTAGTTTCTTTATCACATTACTATAATTTTGTAGTAATATAATACTACATTTTAGATAATTATAAGTAGCACATTTGATTTTGCTTATTGCATTATTTAAACAAGCTTTTACATCAGATAAAACTGGCACTACCATCTCAGCAGCCGCTGATGGTGTTGGAGCCCTTAGATCAGCTGCAAAATCTGCAAGCGTAAAATCTACTTCATGACCAATTGCTGATACTATTGGAATAGCTGAATTAGCTATAGCTCTAACAACAATTTCTTCATTAAAGGACCATAAGTCTTCAACTGATCCACCGCCTCTAGCTATAATAATAACTTCAGGTGCTAAATTATGTTGATCAGTTGATATGCTATTAAATCCTTGAATAGCAGTTACTACTTCATTAGCAGAATTGCTACCCTGTACTGTTACTGGCCATATCAGCAGCTTACTAGGAAATCGATCTTTAACTCGATGTGCAATATCTCTGATCACAGCTCCAGAGATAGATGTTATCACTCCAATAATCACTGGAAATGATGGCAACTTTCTTTTTCTAGAACTGTCAAACAACCCTTCCTTCATTAATTTTTCTTTACGTTGAAAAAATATTTGCATTAGTGATCCTACCCCAGCAATACAAAAACTTTCAATTATTAATTGATATCTGGATTGCCCAGAATAAGTAGTAAGTCTTCCAGTTGTTATAATCTCTATTCCATCTTCTATCTTAATAGCAATAAGATCTAGAGTTTTTTTCCAACAAATGCATTCAAAATTGCCTTATCGTCTTTTAAGCTAAAATAGCTATGACCTGAAGCAGCAATTTTTAATCCAGAAACCTCTCCACGTACTTTTACAATGCCAAACTGATGTTCAATAGCTGATTTTATATATAATGAAAGCTCATTAACAGTATATTCCTTAGTATTTGATTCATTAGTTAGATAGTTAATATCAAAACTGCTTGTATTTTTTGCATGCATAATTTTGGAATTTTAGTATAACATATGCTTTATTCTACACTAGAAATTTTGATTTTCTTATAAAAATATGCTACTTGAATTTAACAATTATAATTTATCAATTCTTAAATACATTCAATTAAAATTTTGCTATACCTAATAGTACTAATTAGTTTATGTATCTTAATATTTCTAACTTTAAATTATGTAACAGTGTTATTAAGTACAATTTTTTACTATATTTTTAATACTGTTTACAATTGACTTTAAGGATATAACATTATATCTTGTGGTGTTAAGATTATAAGTTAGGTGTTTCAATGTTTGCAGTTATTAAAACAGGTAGTAAGCAGTACAAAGTTGCAAAAGATAACATAATTAAAATAGAGAAAATTGATGGCGCACCAGGCTCAACTATTGAATTTAAGCAAGTTTTAATGATTGGAGAATATAGTAAGCCTTCTTTCATTGGAGCTCCTATTGTTAATGGAGCTGTTGTTACAGCTAAAATATTAGATCAACTATCTAGTTCAAAAGTTATAGTTTTTAAGAAAAAACGAAGAAAAAATTATCGTAAAAAAAGTGGACATAAGCAAGAGCTCACACAAGTTAAAATTATAGATATTTCTAAGAGTATCTAAAATATACTAAAAATAAAAGCTATAATTAATAAATAATAATTGATAAGGAAAGTTATATGGCAACGAAAAAAGCTGGTGGTAGTTCAAAGAATGGTCGTGATTCTGCTGGTAGGAGGTTAGGGATAAAAAAGTCTGATGGGCAGTTTGTAAAAGCTGGTAATATTATCGTTAGACAGAGAGGCACAAAATTTCATCCAGGAAAAAATGTAGGGTTAGGCAAGGATCACACTATTTTTTCCTTGACTACAGGAAAAGTAAAATTTTTTCGAAAAAAAAATAACAGAGTTTTTATTTCTGTAGTAGTTGATGATTCTATTGCCGCATAGGTATAATTTAATATACCTCTGGTAATCGAAAGTAGAATATCGCACATGCTGCGATGTAGATCTGCTTAGACAAATGAGTTTTTTTTCGATTGTTACAGTGTTTAAATCAACTAAGTAGATAACTCTGCTTGGTAAATAATCTTTCAGATAATCCAAAGCTGCTATCGGATCAGTCATAAGATGCTTAAAAATGCATCATGTTTTAAATTTTTGAACATCTAATTAATAAATTCATTGGTAAATTTAGCCACTATGGCTTATAGTTTTGAATATTACTTCGTCGATAGCACATTTTCCTTCTATTTTTGATTGTTTTAGGCTTAGCGCATTTTCAATATCTTTTGTTATAATAGTTACAGGGGAATCATCTAAATTCTGAATTGTAGCAAATGAACCGTTAATTTTACCAACAATTTTTTCTTGAATTTTATTACACATGTTAGAGTCTAAATATAATACTTGTGCACTGTAATTTCATCCTTTTCATTTCTTACAAAAACAGTTAGTGCATAAGAATTTGCTTGAGTTTCCTTCATGCCAAATCACTCTTAGATTAGAACTATCAAAGGCTTTTGAATTATAAATTCCTGTATGATTTTCCAGATATTTATTTGCCGTTATTACTGCTACATTTGCTTCATCCTTTTGATTATGGTAGTACAGAGGAGATGATCTTTCTTATAAATCTTTAACTTGAGTAGGTTTTATTGCTGATTCATTTTGAATTAGTTTAACTATGAAATCACCTTCTTGTAGTAGCATCATCACATTCGCTCCTTTTTTTTCCAAGCTTTTTACAGCCTTATTAACAGTATTAATGGTTATTGAATTTTGTCCATCATTATCTGCAGCTATGATGATTTTTTCTCCTGCAATAGGTTCTTAAAATTATGTACATCAACACCAGCTATAATTTTTCCATCAATTGGTTTAAGGCTTAGAGCGGTTTCAACTCCTTCTGTTATAATTGTTATAGGTGGATTACTTGGATTCCATTGACTAATTCTAACAAACGAACCACTAATTTTACCAAAAGCTCTGCTTTTACCAAAAGCTCTGCTAGGCACTGAAATATCTGCTTTATCGCCTGTTTTTGAATTTAAATACATAACTTGTGCACCTGTAACTTCACCTTTAGCATTTCTTAAAAAAGCTGTAAATGCTGGATAATTTTCTTGAGTATCTGTATTCAAGACTATGCTTGCTCTTAAGTCAGAATTCATTGCAAAACAATCGATCCCTCTATGTGTTTCAAGATATTTTTTTACGATTTGAACTTCAGTACTCTTGCTAAAATATAATGGTATAGACTGATTATAAAAGTATTGAACTTTTCGAATTTTTAAATAGCTCATCTTTTTGAGCAACTTCTTGAGTGGTTGTTTGTTAATAATCCAGTAGAATAAGTTGATATTCCTACCATGCTCTGCAGGTATTCCTTAGCTTTAACAAAATCACTTCTCTTCTTGCTAAATCACAACCTTCACCACTGCTGAAGTCATACCATCTTCCTGCATACTGAACCACTAGTATTGCAGACAATTTTTCCGCTCTTCCCCAAACATAGCTCTTTGGATAAATATAGATTTGGTTCTCTATAAGAAGATCACGAACTATGTTTTCAGCTTGATTTGCTATTCTAGCTCTTAAATCACACATGTCTTCGATTACTTAAAACCTTTTCTCTCGCTTGTTATTTTTGCAATTTCATGGTATAATTTATATTATTAGGTAGTTGTTATTTGCCCTTAGATTGCGGGTAGTTTTTATTTTTTAACAATACCTGAGGTTTTGGCTTTTTGCATGCCTTATATGCATCATGGGCTACTCTTTTTGGATAGCTCATCTTCTAACTTTATGAGCTGCCTTTATTTCATGGGTTTGCATATTATCATATTGATAATGTTTGTTATTTATAAAAATCTATTCTCTAGGTTATAAGGCTGTTCAGTTGCTTTCCTTATTTCAGCTAATGGTTCTGGTTTTTTATCATAGTGATAGTACTTCATTTGTATGAAATCTGTCTCCTATATCTGCGATTACAAACTTAAACCAATCACAATTCCACCTAAAACTACTTTCTTGCCTAAAACTCTGCAGCGGTGTTCAAATTCATGCTTTGATCTTTACTTAATTAATAAATTAAGCTATTGGTTCAAAAGAGAAACAAGCTGGAAGAATTTTGGCCACTAAATACCAGCAGATGCAGCAGTTACACTTCAACATAAGTTAAGTAGAGTTTTCAAAACACTTTATTAACAAATTACTATTAGTGTGTTAAATATTATGCAAATATGAACTTGGTATCTGGAGTTGAAAATATGTATCGTAGACCTAATCCACAACAGTCTAATATTCAGTCAATGAATAGCATTCAGCTATGTCAAAAACTTAAAGATAGAAATATATCTTCTGAAGTTATAAAAGAGATTCACGATAGAGCCTTATTTTTATTGCAAACTAATGATCCAAGATATTCAAGATATAAATTTGATGCTAGAGGTTTGTCAACAATTTTAAACCAACTTGTAAAATCAAGAAAATATAATATAAGTGCTGAATTTTTGAATGCATGGACAAATCAAGCTATTGCCTTAATCGATGAATTTGTTCCTCAAAGTTTATCTAATTCTATATGGGCATTAGGGCATTTAGAAATTAAGCCATCAGAGCCATTCATTAAGGCTTGGATGCATCAGGCTACTAATATAATGTGCAGCTTTAACTCTCAAAACTTATCTAATTCTATATGGGCATTAGGGCATTTAGAAATTAAGCCATCAGAGCCATTCATTAAGGCTTGGATGCATCAGGCTACTAATATAATGTGCAGCTTTAACTCTCAAAACTTATCTAATTCTGTATGGGCATTAGAGCATTTAGAAATTAAGCCATCAGAACCATTCATTAAGGCTTGGATGCATCAGACTACTAATATAATGTGCAGCTTTAACTCTCAAAGTTTAGCTAATTCTATATGGGCATTAGAGCATTTAGAAATTAAGCCATCAGAACCATTCATTAAGGCTTGGATGCATCAGGCTACTAATATAATTGAACACTTTAATGCTCAAGAATTAGCTAATTCTATTTATGCAATATGCGCATTAAAGATTCTATGCAACTCTAATATTCAAATACCACAGCCATTCATTGATTCTATTAATAGTTCTATTATACAACAGCTATGCAATGAGAATATTAGTCAAATTTTGAGGGCACACTATTACTTTAGTAAAAAAACTACAGGTATATTAACTGCAAAAAATCGGCAGCTTCTTGAACAGAAGTTTAAAGCTACTTTAAATCCTTCTCGTATTTCAAATTTACAACTAAATGTACTGAAAGTAGTCCAAAAAGTACTCGCATCATATACTGTAAAAAGTGAGTACTATATAAAATATGCCACTTCTAACGTTGATATCTTTATTAAAGACAGAAATACAATAATTCAAGTAGATGGACCATCTCATTATAAGGACAATAATATCCCTAATATTTCAACAAAGATTAATACAAAATTATTGCAAAGTCACGGATATATAGTACATAGAATTCCATATTGGATTTGGGATACATTAATAACAACTGCTGCTCAAGAAGATTATATACGTGGTTTAATAAGTATAGATCAATATATTGCCACAGTAGAACAAGATGATATATTTTTTGATGCACATGAGGATGTATACAATTGAATCCTCTGCTAGTCTAGAAATGCAACAAGAAGATGATATATTCTATGATGCATTTGAAGATATTCCAAATGAATCAACAGATGTATCTGATGCTGAAATGAAAGTATTGGGAAATGTAGATCTGTCTTGTTTTGATACACGTGGTGTTTAATTTTTTTTATTACAATTCTCTCAGTTTTGGATAATGAGGAACTGCTTTCATCAGGGATAGTCCAGCTATGTTAAAAATATCAGTTCTTAAAAAGAAGTTGCCTAATGTTTAATATAATCCCAAGATTGTGTCTTAAGTAAATATATTTATTAATTTTAAATAAGATAGGGTCATTGTGATCTTTTTTATTCTTAACTACTAATTTAGTAGTTAAGAAAATATTAAAATATTTTAATTTCTACTAGACATAATTAGCTATATAATTTATATCTAGTAAGTAATTTATTAACTAAATAAATATAGATGGAGGTAAATATTATGAAACCTAAAGGTGGTTTTAAATTCAAATCTTCTAATTGTAAGCTTGATAGTAACTTCAAATTTAAGAGTAATGGTTCGCCTGACTTATTTTCTAAGATATACAAGGGTTATATAAATGAAATTGAGCGTAAAGTTTATCATGCAAAAAAGTATGTCTATAAAAACAAGTTCTTATATGAATTATCACAGAAGATAAAAGGGCATGGTAGTGATACTAATGACATGATTGAATTTTTAGAAGAAAATCAATCACTTTTGAAAAGCTACTTTGGCAAACAAGGAGATGATATTAACAGTAATTACGATTATATTTGCATAATAACAAAGGCAGAGCATACCAACATGCAGATAGCTTTTCAAGAAAAAATAATAGCAGAACTGGGAGTTTTAAGTGTTATCTTGATGAAACAATATAGTTGTGACGTATACACGTGATCTTACTATTTGTGTAGCAATAGTTCAATATTTAGGTCATTATGTCCTTTATAGTGTACGTGATGTACTTCCAGATATTACAAATAATGATCAGTTTCGTAGTAATTTACCACTAGACCTTTTCAATGGCACTATGAATGGTATTTATGTAGATTACGGAAGGTCTATTACTCTTAACTATTCTGTAGCAAACTATCCAAGAAGCTATAGTTTATTTGTAAATATTATAAGTGTTAATTATTCCCTAATAACGGAGCAAAAAATTCTTCAGTTGCTATCTCTTCCTAGTGCAGCTGTGTCCTCAATTTTACAGCCCAATGCTGATCAAGTCAGTGCAAAAAATTCTTTAATATCACGCTTTTCTTATAGTACATCTATAAATGTTATTGGTTGTTATACAAATCCAGAGATTCATAATTTTTCATCAAAGCATCTAACACGTGTGAGCAAATTATCATCATTTGGTAGTTATAAAGATCAAGCAAATTTTAAATTGCTATCAGCAATACATGGACCAGTATTATCAACCTTAAAAAATTTTCTTACTACCTCAGATCTAAAGGTAGAGCTATCTCCTGAGAATCAATTAATATTTACAGAATTTTTTTCTATTTTTGCTTGCGAAGTACAACGTAACTTAGCTACTGTACTAACATTACCAATGTGTTTTGAGTTATATAATCACTTTTTAAATAAAAAGTATGACTCTGGAAATTTTAAACGGTATCCTAAAGCTCACCTGCCACAAGAATTGCTAATGCTAATATTTCAGGACTATTTTCCTATGTCTGCACCAAATGCAGTTTCTGCAAGTATTGGCTTAACTAGAAATATGAATCAGGTTATATCAGACATATTCATTGATGAAGTCAATATAGCAGAAAAGCATCAACATCTATATACTCTATGCTCAGGAACTACTGAAACTGATGGATGGTCAGGGCGTACTTATATTATTATACTCCAATCATTAATAAAAGATTGGTTGCGTTATATTCATGACATAGATATTTCAGATCTCGATCAATTTTGTGGAGGAGAAAAAATAGCTGATAATTTTTTAAAATACTGTAAGGAATTGTTACAAGAATGGTATAGCATAGAAATTACAGATGATGAGGATATTAACAATGATGATCAGCAATTCCAAGCATTAACAGAAGCATTTGCCAATTTATGTGGAGATATGATATATCTTAGTGATGAACAACATAAAAGCTAAGAAATAAGCTTTATATCATAAATATTAAACTAGGCCTTATTAGCTAGCATAAAGAAGTATAATATTCGTTCAACTGTGAATACAATATCATTCAACAACTTGCTATTTCTTCTTGTTTCAGTACGTTTCATTCATTAATGTTTGTACATTCGTAAATTTTTGATTTACATAAGTTGGTAGCAGCACTGTATGGTATACGTTATCTTTCTTGCGAGAAAAATTATAACTTGTATTTGTTTGTTCGTTTTTAACAAAAATTCGTGCATTATACGCTGCTTTACAACAACTATCTCCTCCTTTGCTTCTACTTAAAAATCTTGCAAACTGTATCGCCATTTCAATCATCACCTGACTTTCACAGTAACATGAATTTTTTAATTTTGCCAGTACATTTTTTTCAAGAAATCAGCTAATGAGTACTTTTGCGGTAAACTTTTAAGTTTACGTATTGTGTATAAGCTTATCTTACAATGAAGCTTCTAACTGGAACTCTTGTTTTTACTGTATTTTTTTGATGTTGGTTTGGTAGGTTCGGTATGATTTCCTTTACTGGAATTTTATTTTGATATATTCTGGCCTGATTTTTTTTTATCTTTCTTCATTACTAACATGGTAAATCTTATGCAGCATAGTCTTCAGCAAAAAAAAGCTAAAATTATAATGAAAGAACTTAATCTAAAAGATAAAGAGCGTAGAATGCGCACTAGACATCTTATAGAAATTGGTGGTTTAGCTGTTAAAGCTAAAATAAATAGATCATTTACCTACTAACACTCTATTTGGTGCTTTTGTCTATCTAAAGGATACTTTAACACAACATCCAACTGTTCAAGATCATTGGACTAAAATTGGTAAGAATATTTTTGATAAGGAGCAAAAAAACAAAGCCACCGTGATTTTATTTCTCTGAACCAGATGAAGACACTAAGCGCCACATTAGAATGCATGGCTTAAATCTCTACCGTAATGAATGGAATGGCCATGTCAAAGCACTCCTTAAAAGCGCGGCCTACTCCATGTTCAATATGAGCTTGAGCTTGTATCTTAGATTTTAAAAGTATTTATCAAATCAGAAGTTTTATACATACAAATTATTAGTGATAGAAAATAATGAAAAAAATACAGAATCTCGATAAGTTTTCTGATATTATTAAAATAATGCTGAAAGAGAAATTTGATGATAACACATTCAATTCAGAAATTATCATAGCGGTGATAGTAGCTAATCGAAAATTTAAGGGGTGATTAATAATCATATAAAATTTATAACCAGTATTATTAAGCAGCTATTACATCAAAACAATCAGTTCTTAATAATATAATTTAATCAGGATAAAGATATGCTAGCAGAAAAGTATTTTAATAAGGGAAATTCATTTTTTAAATCAAGAAAATATCAAGAAGCAATTAAAAATTATGATTTAGCTATTGGATATAAATCAGATTACCCAGAGGCTTATAATAATAAAGGAGTTGCTTTAGGCAAATCATGCCATTATCAAGAAGCAATAGAAAGTTTTAATTTAGCTATCATATCCAAAATAAATTATGTAGAGGCTTATTATAATAAGGGAGTTGCTTTAAGCGATTTAGGCCAATATCAAGAGGCAATAGAAAGTTTTAATTTAGCTATTAGATATAAATCAGATTATGCAGATGCTTATAATAATAAGGGAGTTGCTTTAAGCAAATTAGGCCAATATCAAGAAGCAATAGAAAGTTTTAATTTAGCTATCATATCCAAAATAAATTATGTAGAGGCTTATTATAATAAGGGAGTTGCTTTAAGCGATTTAGGCCAATATCAAGAGGCAATTAAAAATTACGATACAGCTATTAAATACAACCCAAATGAGGCAGAGGCACATAATAATAAAGGAGTTGCTTTGTGCAAATTAGGACATTATCAGGAAGCAATAGAAAATTTTGATTTAGCTATCATATCCAAAATAAATTATCCAGAGGCTTATAATAATAGAGGAGCTTCTTTAAACGAATTAGGACATTATCAGAAAGCAATAGAAAATTTTGATTTAGCTATCATATGCAAACTAAATTATGCAGAGGCACATAATAATAAAGGAGTTGCTTTGTGCAAATTAGGACATTATCAAGAAGCAATAGAAAGTTTTGATTTAGCTATCATATCCAAAATAAATTATGTAGAGGCTTATAATAATAAAGAAATTGCTTTGGAGGAATTAGGACAACATCAAGAATCAGCAGATTCTGATCATAATGAAGAAGTTGTCTTAGACACATTAGGCTCAAATTAAAGTATATAGGATCTAGTT
>NZ_LANP01000031.1 GCF_000964595.1 Orientia chuto str. Dubai
TGGCTCTAAAAGACAGTATTGATTAATTCACTAACTTATTGAGCAACTTATAAGCCCAAGTAAATGCTATATTTAAGGTCTGAAGCTTCATTTTTAATTTAGTTATAGGAAAGTTACCAGCAAGTTTAACGTAGCACGTTAGGTTTGGTAAATTCATAATTTCAGATGGCATAACTAAAAGCTTTTTACGCTCGATAGTGTGAATATTTACTCCATCTCTCATAGTATTTGAGCCATAGGATAAATTTTCTTGGGTTTCAATTATCTCTTCTTCTCCAAGTGTTAAAGCGGATTTATAAGCAGTCTGTTGATCGCTAACTCTAAAAATAAATTTACTATTAAATAGATCAAGCATAGAAGCGCTACCTGCAGAGCCATATATTTCTTCTAATTGCGGTTGTAAAGTAGCTCTTTGAGCTGGAGATGCAGTAATAAATAGCCAGCCTGTTTCATTAGAGAACCATTCTTTTATACTAAACTTACCACCAGGTTTTAAGTATTGCAGTGAAGTAATATTCTTTCCAAGAGTGGACTGAATCCCAGAAGAAGTTTCAGGGGGCACTTTCGCTTACAATACCTGCTACAGCTGTGTTTCTAAATGCTTTTGCAAATTGTCTATATCAGAGTAAATAATTGTATCTATGAGTTGTTTAATATCCTTTTGATATAGCTTCAATGCCTCAGCTAAGACTAAAATGAATACAATGGCGAGATACAAAGGAATAAAACTTAGCTGCGATTATTTAAGCACAATAAAGGAAGTTATAGGTGATAATTATAGAATACAGACAGTACTAACGATATAACTGTAAAATTTATATATCTTAAATAAATATTCCTTCAGAGGAATTTATAGACTCAACTATAATAATTTTTTTGCTCCTTAAACCTATCAAACCTTCTATTAATTCTAAAATCCATAATCTAAAACTGAAATTTATAAAGTTTATGTTATCTTCATTAGCACTCTTGTTTAGGCTTATATTTTGAATACTTAAGTAGGTTAGTATTCTTTGAATGGCCAAAAGTATAAGAACATTGCTAGTTATTTGTTATTATATGTTCTGTGCTCTGAATAATAACTAATTCTATATTTTGCTATCAATTAATATAGCAATGAACAAAAAGAGAATAAAAGCCACAGTATCTACTTTTGCTCAAACATAAATGAAAAATAATTCAACATTTAGTTAAAAACATTGCCTAATATTAATAGTTGATAAAAATATTTGTGATTAACATTATTTGAAAATTATGGCTGCTAACTATAAAATATCAAATTTATTACGAAAGAGCGAGTTTTTATATTACATTTATTGTCCAGCTTTACTGTACAATATATTGAACTTTCTCATTATCTTATTTACTCAGGATTGTATTACTTTAAGCCATAAACCAATAATTTATTATTTATTATCAGATATTATATTTTTATTAATAACAATAATATTATTAGCTAGAACAATGCAACAATATTTAAGCTCTGATATTAAAGTAATGACTGAAAAGTTACAAAAAAAAACTGTAGTAACTTTGAGTATAATTATTACAATACCAATGATTATCCTTGCAGGATTCTTTATATTATTGTTTAGCTTAGCTATTCAAAATTACATTGATCAGTATGTTAACAAAATTTCTGATTATGCATCAGCAATTAATAATGAATTTTTTAGTAAAAGCATAGATTACATAAATAAAAATTTTGATGTTAACCTAGAATATATTAAGCTAAAGGATCAAATATTTTTTCTACAAGTGAAATTTTTTATTACTTTTACCTATATTTCTTTGTTAACATTGCTGATAGTTATCCATATAAGCTCTACTTTAACAAAAAAAATATTCAAACCAATAATAGAATTAATAGCTAATTCTATTAAATTAAAAAATTTAAGTATTAAGTTAAAGCATACAAAAATTGCTAATGAATTAGATATTTTAACTGCTGTATTTAATCAAATAATACAGCAACATCAGAGCAAAAATTTTACTATAGTACAGGAAACATCAGTTTGGTTTGATATTATAAAAAGGGTGGCTCATGAAATTAATAATCCGCTTACTCTTATACAACTATCTGCTAATATAATAGCAGATAAATTTGGTAGAGAAGTAAATAATCATGTCATATTTACCAAATATCTAAATTCTATTTTAAGACACACTGAGTATGCCAAAAATATTATTAAAGGATTTTCTGATTTTGCTGAAATGCCAGTTCCTAAATTTACTAAATGCGATTTAGTTATAGTAATCAAAGAGTCAATTGAATTAAGGCAAATAATAAATAAAAAGATAAAATATGAATTTATTAGTACTCTTAGCACACTAAATTTTGTAGCAGATATTACTCAGATCAATCAAATTATTTTCAACTTATTAAATAATGCTGAAGAATCTTTGAAAGCTAAAAATAATTTTACTAAAATAATTAAAATATTGTTACAGCATCCTTCTCCTGATGTTGTAATTATTGAAGTGCAAGATACCGGGGGGGGATTTTCGCTAGACTTGATTAACAATATTACTAAACAATATGCTACAATGCATTTACGAAGTGGAGGTTTGGGACTTTCCATTGTTAAGAAAATAGTTGAAGATCATTTTGGTACATTAAAAATTAAAAACCTACCGCATGGAGGAGCATCAGTTCAAGTAAAATTTGATTGTTTAAAGTTGCAAACTTGTCTTAATCAAGATCGAGAATAGAATGCTACCAATTTTATAGTTAAATTAATTATTTTCTATTGATTTATATGGAATAGAGTACTAATTTAAAACTATATTAAAGTGTTATTACTTATATTAGTAAAATTGTCAAGGAGATATATAATATGGGACATGTTTTAATAATAGATGATGAACACGATGTGAGGGTATTGCTATCAGATATTGTTAAAAGCAATGGATTTACACCAAGAACTGCTGGAAATAGCTCAGAAGCACTAAGTATTTTAGATATGAAAGTACCTAAGGCAGTAATTTTAGATGTATGGTTGTGTGGTAGTGATTTAGATGGGTTAGGGATTTTAGAAATTATAAGAAAAAAACACCCTTTAGTTCCAGTTATAGTTATCAGCGGTTATTCTACAATTGAAACAGCAGTTACTGCTATCAAAATGGGCGCATACGATTATGTAGAAAAGCCGTTTACAGCTAATAGAATAGTTACAATATTGCAACGAGCATGTGAAGCAGCAAAGCTAAAAAAAGAAAATATTGATCTTTGTGCTAAGGTAATTGATAGATCGGAAATAATAGGTCAATCACCAGCAATTAATAAGCTTAAGGCAGAGATAGAAAAGATTTCTCCAACTTCAGGTAGAGTAATGATTACCGGTGATATAGGATGTGGAAAAGGACTAGTAGCACAGCTTATTCATAAACGTTCAAAATATGCATTAGGTCCATTTATCACCTTCTGCCCAACAGCTATGACTGAGCAACAAATTAAATACGAGTTATTTGGGGAAGGAGATGTTAGTAGCTTAGGATTTACTCAAAAGACTTGTGCACTTGAAGCTGCAAATAATGGTACACTTTATATTGATGAAATTGCCGATCTACCTTTAACAATTCAATTAAAATTACTTAAATTTTTACAAGATAATAATTTTGAAAAAAGTAGCTCTAATACATCAGTCAAACTTAATGTTAGATTAATTAGTGCAACTGCAAAAAATATTCAAGAAGAAGTAAGATTAGGAAGATTTAGGCAGGACTTATATTATAGACTAAGCGTAATTCCAATTTATACTCCACCTCTTTCTAAACGTAAGGAAGATATTCCATTACTTATACGATATTTTATTAATCAACTAGTTAAATCATCTGGATTAAAATATAGAAAGTTTTCAAATGAAGCAATAGCAGCTTTACAAGCTTATGATTGGCCAAAAAATATAAGACAATTACGAAATGCAATAGAATGGACTTTAATCATGAATCCGCTAACATCAAATAATAATTTCGAAATTGAATCTAATATGCTACCACCGGATATTATAAATAGTAAAGCAGCTAGTATTGTAAAATCTGAAGCTAAAGCTACTATGATGTCAATGCCTTTAAGAAAGGCTAGAGAAATATTTGAACGTGAATATCTTACTGCCCAAATGATTAGATTTAATAATAACATTTCAAAAACTTCTACTTTTGTTGGTATGGAAAGATCAGCATTGCATAGAAAACTTAAATTGCTAAAAGTTAATTGTGGCGACAAAGATACACATAATAAGAAGAAAAGTTATCATAGTGATAGCAATTTACTTATTATGCAGAAGCAAAATAAAGAGTGTCTTGCTTAAAGGAGTAAAAAGAAATATAAATTTATCAAATTTTGATCTATATTAACGATGAACATCTTATTATAATAAATAATTAACACCTAAAAGAATGGTAGTTTTAAAGCAGCTTAGTAACATAATAGTAATTATGTTATTTTTAGTAACACATCAAGTTAGCGGGGTTTCTGTATTCAATAATAAATTGCTTACTACAGAACAAAATGAAAAAATTAGAAAATATATCATTACTCAAAATGCTAAAAAGGCTCCAATAGAATTAAAGAAAATTTTTGGTACAAACTTACGTGGCCTAAGGCTAATGTCATTAGACTTAAGTAATACTGACTTTTCAAACGTCGATATTAGTAATGCCCAATTAATAAGAGTCAATTTATCACACTCTAATTTTACAAATACAATAGCTAATTATGCAGTAATACAGGAATGCAAGATCGAAGAGGCAATGATAGCTCATTTTCAAGCTATTCATGCTGATTTTGGAGCATCTAAATTTATAAAATCTGAGATTAGTCATTCTGATTTTTCTAAATCCAATTTAGAAGAGAGCCGATTTGATTCATGTAATATACAGAATACTAAATTTTCAAACATTATAGCTAAATCTATTAGCTTTTTTAACAGTACTATTGTTAACTCAAATTTTCAAAGCGCCAGTGTTACATTTGGTAAATTTCATCGTAGTAAGCTAATGAACAATAACTTTTTAGGAACTGATTTTACACATTCTCATTTCTTTTTTACTAAAGTTATTGCTAGCTATCTTGAATCAAGTGATTTTAATTATAGCACTATTGATAATTCTACTTTTTTCTCTTCAATTTTATCACATGCTGTTATTGATAACGCTAAAATTAGCAATTCCAGATTTAGTAAATCTTCTTTAACTAATGTACCAGTTTTATTATCTGTAATAACAGATACAACGTTTGATCACTCTAATTTAGAACAAGCATACTTTTCAACAACCAAATTAGATAAAGTTTCTTTTATTAAAAATCAATTAAATCAAGTAACATTTAGTAAGAGTGAAATAAATAATACAATGATTCAGGAATGCCAAGCTAATTTTGCTATTATAACTCAAGGATCAATTTCTAACACTACTGTAAATCAATCACAGCTGAATAATGTAGCTATTAAGCATAGTAAATCTAATCAGCTAGCTATTAAAGATTCATATATGCATGATAGTGAATTTATTAATGTGATTTTTAAGGAGTCAAATTTTAATAATATTATTTTAATACGAGCAAGATTTAGAGATAATAAGTTTTATCACAGCTCTTTAAATTTACTGAATTTGCAACAAGCTGCTTTTATCAACAATTTTTTTGACTCAACCTTATTAGCAAATTTAGTTATAATTGGTGGATTAATGAACAATTTTATCCATAAAGATTGTAATTTTAAAAAGCTCCAATTAGCGAATTGTATTATTCTTAATTCCCAAAAAATAGAAAACGCCATAACTGCTAATATTGCCTATAGCTTAGATCAGGCACTTAGTTATCAAGATTTATCTTCAATGAATTTTAGTGAGTTAAAAATATCAGGATATAATCTATCTAATATAAATTTGCAAAACAGTATATTTAGAAGAGCAGAGATATCTAATACAAGTATTACTGATTCAAATTTTAGTAATTGCAATTTTCATGAGGCTAAAATTAACCAATCAGACTTTAAAAATTCAAATTTTATGAATGCTAAATTTACATTAACTAGCATATCTAATTCTAATTTTGACAACGCAAACTTGAATAATATTGACCTTAATCTAAGTAATATAAAAGACAGTTCATTTAATAATACTAATTCAAATGAATCAAAAAGTTAAGAACAAGTAATAATATATCAAATTTAGCAGTTTACTGCATTTTAGGTATTACTATTAATACTGTAAACCCTAATATAAAAAATAACAGTATTAAAATTAGCATTGGCATAATATTAGCTTTATTATATGCTAATGCAGCAATAGCACCTATTTGGGATGATATTAATACTGATCCAATAGAATGTGATAAGCTAAATAACCTTAACCTGTTATTGTTAGAAAATAAATTGCAAACCTTTACTTGCAGAGGAACTGAATAAAAAGGTATCAATAGAATTGAGATAATATATAGTGTTGGTAAGAATTTCTGATAGTTGAATATCATTACCATATTAATAACACTGCAAACTATACTTAGCATTAAAGCAAAAAAGATAGTTTGATACTGTAGGCAATATTTATCTGCTAAATATCCAGACCATACAGCCATTAAAGAATATAATAACAATGCTAATAAAATAATGAACCTTATATAATCATATTCAATAATGTATAGCATTTTCGTAATATATACAGGAAAGAAATATAGTTGAAAACTATAAATAGCTCCAATACATCCATGTATAAGTATACATGGTATTAGTAAATACCAATATTGGATTATAAGTTTACAAGATTGAATTAGTTTTCCTATTGTTGTAACTTTCAAAGTAGTTTTAATATCATTGCTAACCTTTAAATATTTACTTTGAAAAAACATAAATAATCCCAATATTCCTCCGGTAATGAAACATAAGCGCCAGCTATATTGAAGAACTAATAAAAGTATAGCTAATAGAGATCCTATTTGCCAACAGCATGTTATTATACCATTTGCTAAGTTCTTATTATATTTACTGACTGTTTCAAAAATATATATACGTACTCCATCAGTTTCTCCAATTAAACCCATCACAAAAACACTACGGCAAATAATAAACAGAATACTAGATAGTATACCTATCTTTTCGTATGCTGGTATTAAACCGATAAAAATTACAGCTAGTGTGGAAAATAATGAAGCTGATCTGATTGCTAATCTTCGACTATAATAATCCCCTATAATACCATATATTAATGCCCCAATGGGTTTAGCAATAGATGTTGCACCCAGCAAAGCAAATATACTAACAATAGAATTAGTCGAAGGTGGCATATACTCAGCAGCTAAAAAAGTAATTGCATATCCAAATAATGCATAATTACATACTTGAACAATACTAGATAAATATGCAACTATTAGATCTTTATTATTCATGATCACAAAAACTATATTTGCAGCTTAAATTTTTCTTGTTTTGCTAAATCTATTTTTCCAAATATTAATTTCAGCTTCTCATAACTATAAAGCCAAAACTATAAAAAATCTTAACTATTACTTTTACTAATGTATATAAATACCATAATCCCTTCTATAATTATATCTAGAATGCCTATTTAATTTTTGTTCCTCTTCATGGCTTAATAGCAAAATTTGCTATATTATACTATATTCATTATCATAAAAATATTGGCTTTGATTACTATCATAAATCCTTTTATATAGCTCACTTTGGACAAATGTTTAATTTTTTGCTGTCTTGAGGGGAAGTACTGTATTTCATTACTATCTTATACTCCTCTTTTATCCTTATTACAACTATTCGCTTACTTGAGGTAAACTATCTACATCAGTTTATAATTGCAAATAGCTCATATAAAAAATATCTAAAGTTTTTGTACGGAAAAGTAGATTTTATGAAGGCTATAAAGTAACTTTTGGCTTCTTGCTTCTTTTGGCAGTCTATCGTTTTGTAGTAAAAAAGCTGAGTAAAATCATACTTAGTTATATGGAATTTGATAGTTATATTATTATATTAATAGAGTAATATATCTATTTCACTATTGTTACAATGTTATGTCAAACTTATACCATATACTTCATAAACTCCCAGCTATAGAACATGAAGATATGATGGTTGAGTATGAAAACTTAGCTCAAGCGTTGGTACAATCTGGTAAGTTACGAGTTGATGCTGAACCAAAAAGCAATTTTATTCGCTTATCTGAGCCTAGCTTAAATATTAACATCGCTATTTCAAATGAAGAACTTAATGAGCCTAATCTTCAAGAGTCTACTAAAACAATGTTAATGAATATCTATAAAAAAAAAATAGCAGATGAAGAAAAGGCATTGCATAAGGTTAATCAAATAGTAGAAACTTTACAAAAAAAAATGGCTATGCAGCTTATAATAGAAGCTGAACTGCTACTTAAATTAGCAAGGTTATTTGTACAGTCAGCACACCCAATAGTAATCCATTGGTTATTACTAGAAAGAGTAGAAGTATTTATATCATATTCAAACCAGATAGGAGATGTTATGGATATTGCAACATGGAAATATGCTGGCCAAAATAGCGGTATGCAAAGTACTAATGTAAATAATATGGCAATATATGTTTCCTGTGGTGGAGATCCATTCTCTTTTCCTAAACGCTATCAAAAACAATCCATTTTA
>NZ_LANP01000032.1 GCF_000964595.1 Orientia chuto str. Dubai
TTCACTTGGAATCTCAATTTTTCTTAACTCTACTATTGTAAATTTTACTGCTGGCATACTCAATTCCTCCATGTTTTATAAAAAATAATCAACTTATACTCTATCAATTTTTTAGTTAAATTATTGACCTAATATTATGACTTTCGTTTTATAGCAAACTTTTTGTAATAATTTTGTAACATTTAATTTGAGCTTAAAAATCTCCTCAATTTAAGATTTGGAGTTTATAAATTCTAAGTTTTAGTTTTTAAATTGAAAATTAAATTTTTAGTTTAAAATTTGCGATGTAATATTACTTGTGATTTTTTTAAACCTGTTAGCAATATTGACAAATAATTCTTATACAGTTACAGTTAAGGTTGAATATTAACTAAATTAATTAACACATACGCTAATAGTAGATTTTACGAAGTTTGTAAGTTAAGAAAAATTAACTTTTCTATACTTCTTTTTGCAGTCTATAGTTTTTAATAAAAAAAATGTTAAGTGATAAGCAATCATAATTGCAATGATGTTTTTGAACATAAAAATCTTCTTACTCCACTGTCTTTTTTAGTGCTTGCTTGAATCTCATTTAATAGTGGATTATTGAGTGTTGCCATATCTGTTGATGAGATATCTCATACGTCATTCGCTAAAGTATAATTAGCCACAAATTGTGGCTGATTTAGCATAACATTATGATTAGCAGATTTTGCTAAATTATTCACTGTTGCAATCTGATTATAATCACTAATAAGTGTGCCTGATGTTATGAAGTTATCGTAGTTACAATGCTCTGACTGATCTAATTTTCTTTTATCTTCAGGTAGAAGCTGTAAGTATAAAAGCTAATTTCTAGCTTTCCCATGCTTAGTTTTAAATTAAGTAGTTTTGAATTTTATTTAAATATTTTATTATTTTATTCGCTAATGAGACCTTTATGTGTTCCATTTTGTGTTTATAGTTACTTTTTGGCAGAGAGTAGAATATGTGCTACTTTGTTATAATCTTAAAGTTACTACCTTTATAACAATTCTTGCTAGTACTATAATTTTTGGAGTTATAACTAATTTTATTACTTTAGGTATTACAGTAGCTATATTTCTTTTTCGTTAAAAATATTTGTCTTTTGACAGTAATTACTTATTACGTGTTACTACTCTTGCTTTCTAATTTTTGCAATCTCATTCATAGCATACCCCATCCATAAAGGTAATTAGCACTGTCAATTTTTTCTTTTTTAGCATATTCAGCATTGTTGTTAAATTTAATAACATCTACCATTTTGAGTTTTAAATTCTATATAAATATTTTTTGATAGAAATTTAATCGTAGTAACGTAGTAACATTGCTGTAATATTTACATTTTTTATTTAATTGTTGTAATGAAAAGATAGTAAATATCATATTAAATTAATATAGTTATGCTAATAAACAATATAAGCTTATAATTTATGGGGTTTTTACATAAATTTTTACATAGTAGAAAAATAGATGAAAAACAGTTTAATCACAATGCTCAGGATTTTATTCCTATAGCTTGCCACTACAATAATGAAACTTTATTAACCAAAAATGGTGAATTAATTCAAATACTACAAATAAAAGGTATTAATTCTGAATATACTAATAAGGATTTACTAGGTACTAGAGCAGCAATACGTAATGCTATTAAAAGTTATATTAATAGCAGCTTTGCAGTCTGGATACATGTTGTAAGACACTGTGATAACATTGATGATTCTACACCATACAATCAAGCATTACCAAATTTTATTCATAGCATTTGGAGCAAAAAAAACTACTTGCAGAATAAATTTGTTAGCACTTTATATATATCGATTGTGCGTCATGGGTGTAACTTAAATATTCGAAACTTCGATAGTTTTTTAAATTCTTTATCGTTTAAAACATTGAATAGCTTTTATGATGATTCTATAGCTTCTTCATTAGAAAAATTGTCACTTGTTACAAATAATATTATTGCTGGATTGAAACGCTATAACCCACGCAAATTAACAATTAGAATTGAAAATAACAATGCATATTCTGACCTTTTAAGCTTTTACCAAACAATGATACAGCTTAATATTGGTGCAGTAGAAGTAAAAGATGTTGATTGTTCTGTACAGCTAGCAACCCATAAATATTTTTTTGGTGGAGATAAGATAGAGATTGTACATCAAAAAGACAAAAAATTTGCCGCTATTTTAAGTATTAAAGAATACCAAGATATTAAAGATGAGATAATTAGTAAGTGCATATACGTTCCTATAGAATTTATTGCTACAGAAATTTTTTACTTTGCTGATCAAGAAAAGGCAGCTAGTAGCTATACTCAACAAAGTAAAGTAGTTAGTGCCAGCAGGGATAGTGAACTAGCTATGTTTAAGGGAATAAATGCTATCGTAGATTCTGATATATTACCACAGTTCTGTCATCAACAAATTAGTATAATGATTATGGATGATGATGTTGATACGCTTGAAAGTAATGTATCTTACATATCACAAAGATTAGGAAAACAAGGTATAACACATGTTCGAGAGGATATCAATCTAGCACAAACATTCTGGGCTCAGTTACCAGGTAATTTTAATTATATTAGACGTGTTTCTTATAATATTATTGATAATGTAGCTGCTCTAGCAGCATTACAACATTATCCTGTTGGTATGCAACATAGCGTGTGGGGCAGAGCTGTTACTATATTTCAAACAGAATATGGTACTCCATATTTCATGAATTTTCATGATAAAACTGCCAAAGGACATACTTGTATAATCGGAACAGCAAATTCTGGTAAAGCTACTATTGCTAATTTTCTACTAGCTGAATCATCAAAATATTCTCCCACAATACTTTATTTAACTAATAGAAATAATGCTCAAATTTTTATTAAAGGAATAGAAGGAAAATGGTATAATGATGGCTTTATATTTAATCCATTAAGCTGTTTAGAAAATTCTGCCGACCTCCTAGAACTTTTGAAGATTATAACAGGTCATTATTTTAACAATTTAACTGATAACGAAATTGAATGTGTTACTGAGTTAGCTGCTATAGTTACTGATATAGCACCAGAATCTCGTTCTTTAATTAAAATTAGCAAGGCTTTTAATTTTAGGAATTATGATGCTGGTGCTAGTATAAAAAAGCGTATTAACTTATTTATCAATGATGATAGATGTAGTAAAAATTTTAATCAATCATCTGCATTTGAAATTTTAGACAATAATATAACTGCTATCAACTTAGCTGATTACACTGATTATCAATTTAGTCAGTCTTATGTTTCTGAAGTAGGTGAAAAACCAGAAATTTACCAGAAAAAATTACAAACTCTTCATTGTCTAAGATCCGCAATTATATTTTCTTTAATTAAAAAATTTAGTCTTATAGCATCTAAAAATCCTAAAATAATAGTTATTGATAACATGCCAGATTTAATAGTAGAACAAGTTTTTATTCACTTAATTAAACATATTGCTGAGCAGTTATCCCAAAATAACGGAATAATATTGTCTGTTGTTCAAGTACATCAAAACAATGAGTTCTATTATTCAGACTTTTGGAAAAATTGGTTAAATTTAAATAACACTAAAATTATACTACCAACTGGTATAAGAAATTTTCCTATTGCAGAAATCTGTAAATTAAAAGCTAATGAAGCTAAAAAATTTAATACTATTTCACCAAATTCTAGATTTTTTATGGTGCAACAAGATAATAGTTATGTTATTTTAGAGCTTAATTTGGAAGGATTTCCAGCTATTAGAAAGTTATTATCAGCTGATAAAGAAGATCTTAATCTTTTTCATGAAATTCAGCAAAAAATTGGTGATGAAGCTCCTTCATCATGGTTAAGTAATGTTTATGATCAGTTTCAAAATAGCGAATAAATGAAACATCTAAATGCATTTTTAATTGTAATTGTTGCTATATTCATAATTATTACTAATGCTTCGGCTTCTGTTTGCACATGGTTTCGTGGTACAAGAGTTGAAGATTGGAGTGGAGATAACAATAACCTTAGAGATATTATAAAAAGAAGAGGAAAATACATATCTTTTTGGGAAAAGAAAGAGGGAAACTCTTTTACAAGTACAGAAAATTGCCCTCCATATAATAAGTATGGAGGTAGAAGAGGTTGCTTATTGAAATTTGCAGCTCCAGTAACAATATTTGATGCAAAATTTTGGACTACAGTAATTGATAACAATCAAACTCCTGATTGGTATTATGCTCCAGGATATTTGCGATATTGTGGTGAAGAAACTGCAGCGACATCGTACTTTAATCCTAAAATTCGGGTAAGACATCAAAGCTGTAATGCTATTGCATGTTGGCATAATGATTCTACATTATCCCATGGGGATTGTGCTGTTTTTGCTACTAGTTTAGGTATACCACTATTAAGACTGTGTGCTAGAATAGCTATACCATATATTAAACCATTGGATTTGGTAGATGAAAAGCACACTTGTGCAGCTGATATAAACAATGATCCATTGTGTCAATATAATGCTAAAGATGATCCTGGTTATACTAGATGTTATCACTTAAATACTTATGGGGGACAAGAACCTGATGTGACTTATGATAGTGTAGACAATAATTGTAAAATTAGAATAATAGCTCCTAAGTTATGCGTATATGTTGATCCTTCTCTTACATCACTATCATCATTATTGGATCCTTTTGATTACAATCCTATAAATCAACCTTTGCATTCTGGAAGTCAAATTTTTCCTGTCGGAAAAATATTAATTGAATTAATTAATGCTGGAGTTGGGTTATCAGATGCATTAGCATCACTGGTAGGTATAGTAGTAGATAAAATTGGATTAAGTTTTTTAAAGGATGTAGTACGATTTATTGGTCAAGTTATTCAGTTTATAGGTAGTAAGTTTATAGACATACTTAAAAATGTTTTTGATCTTAATAGAGTAGTAAATCCTGAAGTACTAGGATGTGTTGAGTTGCCACTTGGGCCATTTCCGCCTCCTTTTTATAATGAGCTTCAAAAAACCGCTTTTGGAAAAATTAGCATTACGCCTATTTGTACTAAAGAAGAGCTTAATCTAGAGAATTTGCAAAAAACAAACATTATGGATGGTAGTCAATGCGCAGTTTCAAATATTCATAATAATGTTATTAATAATGCTATAAGAATTAGTAATAGCTATCAGTTACCACTTTGTTCAGGTGGGGAAGAAGGAGAAGCAAGTTATCAAGCTAATCAGTGCATTAAGATTCAAAATATTGAATTGTTTGGCCCTTCAGTAATTAGAAAAAAATATAATGATATTTTAAGACCATGTAATCATAGTAATCCTGGGGAACCATGTATTAATTATAATGGTTGCCAAGAAGGAGATAATAAACTACTTGGTTGTCAAGGAATAGGATTTAGAGTATTGTATACAACTAATATTAAAGGTGCAATAGTTGATGACTTAAGTAAATTAGAGCCATCTGATAAATTTAATTATTGTTTACCTGACTGTGTTGGAGCTAGATGTCCAATTCCAGCTAATCCAGGAGCAAGTAGTTGTTGTGATGGAGCACAATTATGCCAACGAATATATGGAGTAGATGTTGGAAATTTTGATGATAAAAAATTAGTTTTTCATCAAAATAAAATAAAAGAAGGAAAAAATGGATTGGTCAAAGAAAGCTTTAAGTTTAGTGGTAAAAACTTAATAGCATTAATAACTCGTACTACTAGGTCTGTATGCCAAGAGCTGCTCCAGAGTTTAGATGGTAATGTTACATGCGATGGTGCAAAAATTATTCATGAACAAACTCCAGATGATATTTGTGTATATAATACTAGCTCCAAAAAACCATTGATAGGTTGTGTAAAGCGTGCTACTCCACCTTTACCTACTGCTTTTAAGTGTAGCAATAGTCAAAATAATCATTTTAAGCCTGATATTGGTATCAAGCTTAAAGTACAAGAAGCCGAAACAAATTATTCTCTTGAAGGTTGTATTGAAGCAAAACATAGTCATCATCAAAATAGCAATAATTTTACTGAAGACGATAAAGATGATGCTCAATTTAATATTAATCTAGCAGGATACGATTATGCAGCTTACGTTACTGATAGCAAAGGTTCTGTATTACCTAATGTAGGTACTAAATGGGGAAAATATGATTCAGAACCACCTGCAAAAGCTCAAGATGTACTATCACCTAATGCAAAATATCGTTACCTTAGAGGAATAGAGTTTATAAATAATGAGTATGTAGTAGGAGGAAAGCTTATTTGCATTAACCCAAATAGCAATTCTATTTCCAAATGTCCACTAGATGAGAAGATGTGTGTATTAGCTAAAGTAAAAACAAATCCAGAATGTATAGCGCACAGCAATACTACTCAAACTGAATTTGATCAAAAAGTTTGTAAAGAGGTTAGTTATTCAATAGAAGATAGAATTAATCCTAGTACAAGATTATGTACTGAGAGTAGTGATAATTATCCAAATTGCTTGAAATTAAAAGCTAATGAATATTATCAGTTAGAAAAGAATAACTCTAGCAATTCTGCATTGCAAAAAGGTAGTACTATCAAAACTGAAGAGGAAATACTGCAAACTATTGGTAATTGTAGCGCTCAGAACATAAAATCTAAAGAATGTGTTTCATATTTTCCTAGAAAATATATTTATAGATTTAATTCTGTACAAGAAATTTTGAAGTGTAATACAGATTCTTCCAGATGTACAGTTAATGTTCAAAAATGTACTAATAATGAATTAATGGATCTAGCCAATACTAAATTAACAGATAGAGCTTTAAGATCAGAATCATCGCTAATTGGTATTTTTCAAACAAATGAAAATTCAATCTGTAGTAGTGTAATTAATAATTTATGTAAAAATATAAAATATAAATGTAAACCTGCATTTACTATATCAGACAATGGTACAGTTATAGATATTGAAACATGTACAGATGATGCTCTTGCATCTACGACGAATCAAAAAAACAAATCTGTCACTGAATTTATATGTAGTACTACTAAATTAGAATCTTGTAATAAATTATCTAAAAGTGCATTTCATACTTTTTCCAACAATAGTTCTATTAAATATTATAATGGTTCTAACTTACTTGGAGAACTAGTTGAAGTAAGGAAATATGTTAACAAATTAGATACTCAGTCTACAATTACAGATCCTAAATTCTGTGGTAATAGAATTCAGCAGTGCCCTAAAAATAAGCTTTGCACTACACTAAGCAATAATGATAAGTTTATTCTAGGTGACGAACAAGAATATGTGATAAAACGTTGTCCAACTGAGTTATGTTATGCAAAAAATTCAGAAGAGAAAAATATTGATAGAGATAATGCTTCAATTAAATTACCTTATGAAAGTGATGAAGAAACAAGGTTCCGTAGTAAAAGCGCACTAGAGCTAGGATTATGTCAAGTAATATCAGATATACCAAAATGCAAACAGGAAGAAAGCTACAATGCAATATGGCCAGAGACTAATCCTGGTGACGAAGCTATTGGAAAATGCAAATCAGCAACTAATCCAAAGATAAAATACAGGCCTTTTGATAAAAATTCTCTAAAAAGACTTTGTGTATTTGATCCAGCTATAGATGCAAATTCAAATGTTCATTTTACATCTGGAGATACAGCAAAACCAGTTTTTGACAAGCCACATAATAGAAAAATTGGATGTGAACAATATAAGGTACGATGCTCTGAAAAATCAGAAAATGGAGTTATATGGCCTGCAGTTGAGGTAGATGAAGCATCTCAACCAAAATGTATAAATTCATCTTATAAGTTATCTAATCCAAATGCAATTAGAAAGTGTGAACTAGATCGTAATGGTAACCCAGTATTTACAAGTCCTATATCTGCTGTAACTTGTAGTGCAAGTAGTAGTGCAAACAAATGTTCCGAAGTAGTTGAAAATGGAGTTATATGGTCAGAAGCTGAAGAAGGTAAATTGATGTCTACTCCAAGATGCTTAAATTCAAATCATATATTATTACCTAAAAAAACATTTAGTAAAAATATATGCAGAAGAATGTGTAAGAATATTCAAGGTAAGCTTATTTTATCAGAACAAGCATTATGTCTAGAGAATAAAAAGTCAGGTACAGTAGCTACAATAATGGATGCATCGTCTATAACTTGTTCTGATCCTAATAAATAATGCTCTGAGAAATTGGAAAATATAGTTATAATGATTATGCCCCTATATTCGACCTTTTGAATAACAATTTTAGAATAATTTATAAAAATATTCTAAAACTACCTGCTATAGCTGTATTTTTGGAGACAAAAAGTGCAACATATAGTATGCGATATATAACCAATAAATGAATTTCAAAATGATTTTAAAAATGATGTACAAATTTCAATTGAAGATGGTAGACATGAATCATTAAATATTCTCAGAGTGTTGAATGATGAAAAATGCTATTTCAAAAGAAAAAGGCTAGAAGAATTTTATCCACTAATACCTAAACACC
>NZ_LANP01000033.1 GCF_000964595.1 Orientia chuto str. Dubai
GATTATCACTTAACACTTAACGCTGCAATAAGGGTTTGAGGTACAAAAAAGGTATATAAAGTTGGTATACTCATCATATGTTCGTAAAAAAAATAAAAAATTTTAAAAAAATTTAAAATAATTTTTTAAAAAATTTCTGCTATAGCTGAAATCTAGGAGATGATTTATGAAATCTATAGTTAGAACATGTGCAATAAATAGTTACGGAATTGACAAAAACTATGATGGTTATGGTGGGAATAATGACACAATTTTTTATCGTTTTATTGGAAATTTTATTCCCTCAGAATGGAGAAAGTTAACCGGAGATAATGGAAAAACCTTAAGTAAAACCTCTAAACAACTCTTATCATTGATAGTATATAGGCTACAGATCTATTACAATAAAGATATAGAGGAATTACAGGAGAATTATTACTTTTATGAAGAGTCATTAGGACTTCAGCACAGAAGGGTTAGGCAATGCTTAGTAGAGTTAAGAGATGGTGGAGTGTAGTACTAGCTGGGGGAATTCCGGGAATAGTATTATTAAATAGCAGTCATATTAAACTAGGCTTATTGTCTATAGTTACAGGTGCTATATTATGTTATAGCTTTAAGAAATTTAAAAAGGTTTCAGAATATTTTTGTTAAAGAGTTTTTTAGTAGCCAAAGGTCTATTACCAAAACCAATAAGTTATTTAGGATTGCTAAATAAAAAAGTTGGTAAATAGTGAATCATCTCTTTAAGCAAAATGCTGTACAAGAGTTAGTAAGATATAATAAGGTCTTGCTGGTAATTACTGTATTACTGCAGTATCCAATATAATTGCAATAATGACTGCAATTACAAGAAGAAAAATGGTTATTGATTGATAGAGCCTAATCGTAAAATGTGGTATCGTCAAATAGCTTCATGAGACTTATTTAAAGGAATGGGGCTGTAATGAAGGGATTATTCCTCCAGATGAGGTGGAAAGGCAGATAGCAGATATGAAAGTTGTATCTAGTGATACTGAAGTGCTAAATAAGTTTTTTCAGAATCATGTACAGTTTGTAAAAGGTTCAAATGTGTCTTCAGTCTTTTTTCCAAAGAAGATTGAGATAGAAAAAGTGGAGTATCACTTAACACTTTTTTTATTAAAAACTATAGACTGCAAAAAGAAGTACAGAAAAGTTAATTTTTCTTAACTTGCAAACTTCGTAAAATCTGCTATTAGCGTATGTGTTAATTAATTTTAGTTAATATTCAACCTTAACTATAACTGTATAAGAATTGTTTGTCAATATTGCTAACAGGTTTAAAAAAATCACAAGTAATATTACATCGCAAACTTTAAATTAGAAATTTAATTTTCAATTTAACAACTAAAATTTAGAATTTATAAACTCTAAATCTTAAATTAAGGACTTATAATATTAGTGTCATATGGAGGAAGTATTTTATTTAGCAAAAAGTCTTAGAGGAGTTACAAGAAGAATAAAGATAGGGGCATCTCCAGATTTATCGATAGGTTATGCAAGGCAAGAGGCAAGAAGATTAAAGACATTAATAGCAAAAGGAATAAATCCAAATGAAGAGAAACGTAAACAATATATGGAAGACAAAAAGCAGCGTATATTAAATAGAGAAGAGAGAAAAGCTAGTGGGCTAACGTTCGTACATAATAAATATATCAATGAATTTTGGTAAGTTCGGTATGATTTTCTTTACTGTATTTTGATATATTTCTGTGCTGTCTAATTTTTTATGAATTTTATTATGCAGCAGAAACTTAGTCTTCAGCAAAAAAAAGCTAAAATTATAATGGAAGAGCTTAATCTAAAAGAGCGTAGAATGCGTACTCGTCGTCTTATAGAAATTTTGGTGGTTTAGCTGTTAAAGCTAGATCATTTACCTACTAACAGTCTATTTGGGGCTTTTGTTTATTTAAAGGATACTTTAACACAACATCCAACTGTTCAAGATCATTGGACTAAAATTGGTAAGAATATTTTTGATAAGGAGCAAAAAAACAAAGCCACCGTGATTTTAAAATTTTTCTCTGAACCAGATGAAAATACTAAGCACCACATTAGAATGCATGGCTTAAACTGCTATCGTAATGAATGGATCGTAATGAATGGAATGGCTATGTGTCAAGGAACTCCTTAAAGCACAGCATACTACATCTTCAATATGAGCTTGAGCTGGTATCTTAGATTTTTACGGCATTTATAAATCAAGGAGACATTAGATAATTAATTTAATAGTTGATAATATTTTCAAAAAAGTGTTACAGTTAATTAATAACAATCAAATAATTATTAAGGGTATTACTAGTTATTTAGTAATAAAGAGAATGGCAAGATATTCAGTATATAATCTAATAGTACGCTAGAGGTAGAATATGGATACTGATGATGGCATGCTATCATTAGATTACTCAAGTAATGAATCAAGCTTGCAAGAGAGTATTAATTCTCAGGATTTAAGTTTAAATGAGGTAATAGAGGAAATCCTCAATCGTAATTCTGGAAAAATTCATGATTTAGCAACTACTTTAAAAAATAAGTTTCAAAGAGTAGAAGAAGCTTATAATAACGATTCAGTAATATGTCCTCAAGGCAAAAATATTAACTCTTGGAGTAAAAATAATATTACCAACTGGGCAAAAGATGTAAGAGAATCTAAGTTACTAACTCAAGACTTATTAGAAGAAGCTATTGCAGTAGTAAAGAAAGCAAACATACATCATTGTAATAATATACCAAGAATCACACAAATTTTATCAATTTTAATATTTGAATCATTACATAATGAAGGAACATTATTACAAATAAGTACTGGAGAAGGAAAGTCCACAACTTGTGCAATGCTAGCAGCTATCAAAGCATTACAGGGAAATAAAGTTGATATCGTTACTACTTCTGAAGTTTTAGCACAAAGAGATGCAAATGAGCAAGAGGGATTTTTTAGAATACTAGATCTAAGTTGTGGTTCTAATGTTGAGGAGCCATTAAATTTTGGTGCAAAAGAAAAGGTATGCTACTCAAAGGATATAGTATATGGACCGATACAAGAGTTTCAGTTTGACTGGTTAAGGCATGAACATAAGAAACATGGCACACGAGGAAATCGCAAATGTGAAGTAGTAATTGTAGATGAAGTAGATAGCATGCTAATTGACGAGCTTGGCCAAGTAGCAAGATTAGCTCGATCTATGCCTGGAATAGAGCATGTAGCACCTGTATTATGCGGAGTAGCAAATGAATTATCTCAGTTAAATAAGAAAATAGTAAAGCAAGGCGATGAAATAATATATATAAATGGAGAATTTAAATATGAAGATGGAGAACTAATTTTAGGAAAAGATAGCAGTAAACATTATATAAGTGATGGCTACGCTTTCATTATTGGAGTTTTAAAGGACCTTGTTAAGGAAATGGTTACAGGAGATAAACTACAAATACCTGATTTCTTAAAAAGTTATATTTCATATAAAGCAGAAGTTATAGCATATTCAGCACTTCAAGCTCAGTCTCTCAAAGAGAATGAAAATTATATAATTGCTAAGAAAGAGAATGGTAACTTAGGCATTATTCCAGTTGATTATACAAATACAGGGGTAATAAGATCCAATTTGTATTGGGATAATTATTTACATCAGTTTCTGCAGATAAAACATGGTTTAAAATTAACATCAGAAAGTATAGTAGCAAGTTTTATATCTAATTTAGGATATTTCAAACATTATGGACAAAAAATATATGGCATGACAGGCACGATTGGATCTGACTCAGCTCAAGAACTAATACGTTCTGTATATGGAGTAAATATCGGATTTATGCCAACTTATAGACCAAAACAATTTGAAGAAATTTGCGGAGACATACAAAACTATGAAACTACATGGTGTAGTAGAATAACAAGTAGCATATTCGATGAAGTTGAAAAAGGAAGAGCAGTATTAGTTATTTGTGAAACAATAAAAGATGCAATAGAGATGCGTGACCGTTTTATTTCAGTTACTGATTATGATTCAAACAAAGTAAGATTATATTCTCGAAGTGATAATGATGAGTATTTGGCAATAAAAAATGAAGTAAATTCAGGAGATGTAATAGTAGCAACAAATTTAGCAGGACGTGGAACAGATATTAAGACAAGTAAAGAGGTTGAAAAGAATGGAGGTTTGCATGTAATAGTTACCTTTTTACCAGAAAATTTAAGAGTAGAAGAACAAGCATTTGGGAGAACTGCAAGACAAGGGGCAAAAGGTACAGCACAACTAATACTATCTGAACCGCATGTGTATCAAAAATTAGATGTAAAATCATATTCATATAATAGCATACATGAAATTAAAGCATTAAGGGACTATAAAGAGTATATCAAAATGCAAGAGACAAAATTATATGAGGTGGAGAGAATAAAATTACAAGATTTATTATTTGAGGAGTATTTAAAGATTGAGAGCAAGGCACGTGATGAAATACCAGTCGATCAATATCAAAGTAAACAATGGCAAATTCAACAATTAGAAGATAGATGGGGAATAGAGTTAACTAAACTATGGAATTTAGTATATAAAAATTCTATAGCACAAAAAGGCCTACAGAATATAACATCTAAGTTTGGATTTATAGTGCCTAAGGAATATGTATCAGGATTAAACAGTCTGTACAAAGCTGTTAATATACAATTGGGTAAAACTATTACTGATGAACATCTGCAATTGTTGACGATAGGTTATTTTTTAGACAATGAAAAAAGGGATGATTTTGATAAACTTGCTCAAGAATTTACAGATCAGGTTGCATTAAGGATTTTATCGCTTATTAACACTACAAACATAGTCTTGATGAGAAGTGATAAAGAGAAGCCAGAAGTTTATAGAGTGAAAGAAGCAAAAGGCACCATTTTCATAGGACTAGAAGCTTCTAATGAAATGTATGCAGATGAATATAAACCTTTAATTAAGGCATTTGCAGCTACTGAAGATATTAAAGAATATTTAAATCAAGAATTAGAAGAGGAAAGTACATATGTGCCAGAAAACATTTTTCAAAGGCAAGATGTGATGATACTATTAGATAGTATTATAAAACTAAAAGCAAAAGAAGCTAAAAATTGTAATAAAGCTAAGAAAGAGGTAGCGCTTAATTTTTTTGGAGAGTTTTTTGAGCGAGATATAAAGAAAAATACTATGAGAAACCCTAACTATTTAGTTAGGGAAGCAATAATAAGTGCACATATTGCAAATGACTATGATAAGTCATTAATGTTGCTTGATGAGGCATGTAATATGGAGCCACAATATTCATTATCAGCCTATTATAACAAAGCATACTTAGTAATTAAAAATCATGAATGTAGTTATAAAGCAGAAGCTGCAAAGTGCTTATCATTAGCACAAGAACACACAGCTCAACTAAGATATTGCTTCACAAAAGAAGCAGTGCAGAATCAACTAGCATTGGCTCAAGCACAATTAGCCAAAATGCGCAATTTTGACCAAAGTGATTATAAAAAGGAAGCAATAAACTGCTTATCACTGGCTCAAGAACAAATAGATCAAGTATTAATTCCCAACCTAGAATTTATGTACCTAATGATGCTAGGTGATCAGCAAACTGAGTTATTACAACAAATAATCAACAAGATAGAAATGCTTAGAGTAATGAGAGATCATATAGAGCAGACAAAAGGTAAGATACTTGATTGTAAAAAAAATGTAGATATAAAAAGCTTAACTCAACTAGAGGAAGTATTTAGCAAAAATGAAAATTTAAAAGATAAAAATTTAAAACTAGAGATTGGAGAGTTAATAGATGCAGGCATAGGTTGGTTTTTTGATGTTGAAGATGTACAAGAGAAAGAAAATAGATGGTTTGGTACAGTTTTTACCTTTGTTGCTGGAATGGTGCAAATAGGCATAGGAATTGCATGTGCTGTATATTTTTGTAATATTGAACTTGGTGCTCAGCTAATTGTAGAAGGAGCAAAAGATTTATATAAATCAATACAGATAGCATCAGGTAAATTAAAGTTCAACATGGAAGAGTATATTAGTGAAAAAGCCACTACTGTAGCAGTATTTATGACTATTACAGGAGTACAAATAGCACTAAGAAGAATAGCAGGAACTGTTGCTGCTAAGATGCTAAACTCAGCAGTTACTAAAGAAGCTATTGGTACAGCAAGAGAACTATTAAAAGAAACATGTATTGAAGTTGGAAAAATAACAACAAAAGCACTGGTTAATACAGGAATAAATTATTTAATAGATCAAGGAGCAGAAAAGGTTATCGAAGGCACATTTAAAAATGATTTTCAAGAAAAAGTAGTGAATGCCCTTAAGGTATGTTTAGATGATGCAACTACCTCAGTACTGTTCAAGGAGTTATTAATACTGGATAGACTAAACTATAACACGAATAATTATAAAAGAATATTAGAATGTATATCAAGTTTAATTCAAGATAATAGTAATATACTTAGGGAGATGATAAATGCAGGAATAAATACAGCGCTTTCTCAATCTCAACATCATATTATTACTATTATAGGGGTTGCAACTAAATTCGCAGATTCAGTACATGTATGGTTCGAAATAGATAAAATAATCAATGATATTTCAAAGACATTAAGTCATAAAATAAAATCGCTACATAGTACACAAAATACAAACTTAATATCTGTTTATGAAATTAAGCTAGGCCAAATGCTAGAACTAATGATACCAGGACTATCAGTAGTAGCAAGACATGTCGTAAATATCTTACAAAATTCAGGAGCTTTATGGAGTGGTAATTTAAGCCAAGCAAGTTTTAATATACAAAGAGCTATGGTACTGAATTATGGGAAATGCAGCGGTTTCAATCTCGAGTTCTATAAACAAAACTATATAATAAGAGCGCTAGAGGAGCTTGAACAAGCAATTAATGCAGATTATAGTGGTGTAAAATCAGCATTAATAGAAAATTGTAATGAATATATAACCAACAACATATTATATAAAGTAAGAACAGAGGTATTTGGGCATGTAACACATGCAACATCGCAAAAACTGTCAAATTATGTATTTGATAGCTTATCAAAAATAAAACAAGAACTGAATAAGAAGAAAGAAGAAAGAATTAGAACAGCTGCTGTTGCGCAACTTATTATCAAAGATACAATAAATATAAATGATAACATTGCTTTATTTGAGAAAAATCACAAAGATTTTATTAACAGAGTTGCAGCTCAGATTTTAGCAGCAGAGGCTTCTGCAAATGATAACTTTGCTACACCAGATAGTAAATTACTAGCGACATGGGCGAAAAATCAGGAAGATTTGTTTAACAAACTTATAGCAAAGATTTTAGTAGCAGATCCTTCTGCAAATGATAACTTTGCTAATAATAAACAACAGTTAGCAACTTGGAAAGGGCATGAAATCACTGTCAACAAAGAAGAAAAGTGGACCTTAATAGGATTATACAACATAGGACAGGAATATGTTGTAAAAAGATATTGTGATAAAAAAGCTGGAATAGATATAATAGCTCAAAACTACGTAAGCAGTTTTGGAGATAGAATAAACCAAATACCATTAGAATTACTGTTGAGTCCGAATATTGGGGCAATTTTCTTTGAGGTATCAGGACAATATTTTATATACTCAACTGAGACATTAAATCAAATAATAGCTCAATATTTTCCAAAAACAAGAGCAGCTATTGGAACAGCTGTAAGCTTAGCTCAAGATGCAGTAGTCTTATCAGCAAAAGCAATATGGGAACAACTTCCAGAAGTGGTTAAATCAACATTTAAAAACCCTATCATTGCTATTTATGAGGAATCAAAAACAGTATATCAAAGATTAACTAAAGACTTACTGGAAGGTCAAAAGGCTCTGTTAAATGCTGCTTTAGCAACTATAGCAGTAGAAGTAGTTGCTGGAGTAGCAATAGGAACAAAAGCAGCTCTAAACGAAGCTAATAACATAGTAAAAAGCACTGTATCAGGAAATAAGATAGTTCCTAGTACACAAAAATTACTGTCAGTAGAAAAACCTTTAATACCTTTAATAAAAGAAGAGCTTAGTCATTCAAAATTACTATCAGCAGCTAAAGAAGATGGTGTTACTGAAGCTTTTATATTTAAAACAGATAATAAACTTGTTTCCCTCTTAAATGTTGAATCAAAAGATTTTGGTAAAACGATAGCTAATGTAAATATTCCTAATGAAAAAATATGTTTAGCAGACTTGAACATCTTGAAGCAACAGTTTGGAGATAA
>NZ_LANP01000034.1 GCF_000964595.1 Orientia chuto str. Dubai
TATCTTGAAAGAGCAAGAAAAATACTTGCAAGGATGCTTTCAAAGGAGTTAGCTTACTTTTGAAGGTAGAAAGAAGAGGTGACTCTGTAAATGCGACTAGATATTAAATCTGTGGTTCTGATAAGAGCCCTCTTTCACAAGACTAAAGCTGAACAGTATCTTAAGAGAAGTCTGACTTATTCTGTATAAATATGGTTAGCTAAAGTCTTGGTTCCCTTTTTAAAACTTATCTTCAAGGAGCAATATAATGTCTAAACCAATTTTAGGAATTGATGTATCCAAATTAGATTTAACTATTTCCTTACTCATTGATAAAAATTATCATCACACTAAAGTAAATAATAATCAACAAGGTTTTAAAGAGCTAGTTAAATGGTTAAAAAAACATAAAATTACTCAGGTAGCTGCATGCATGGAGGCAACTGGTAAGTACGTAAGTCATTTGCTAATTTTTTGTACAGCAATAACCATAAGTGATATAGTAAACCCTGCTTGTATTAACCCTTTGCAAAAAGCAAATTATCAGTCATAAGACTGATAAGGTAGATAGCATGATTATTGCTGAATATCAAGTAAGAATGATTTACATCAATAATTCCTCGGAATAAGGTGCTGAAGAACTAAAGAGCTATATCCTGTTTGCAAAATTTCAAAGGACAATATGAAGGTACAGAATTATCTTGAAACAAAAAAGACTTATATAAATCAGTATGTGCTAGCTACAATAAACTTGCTAGCCATATTATAAAAGAAATTAAAAATATTGAACTTAATATAGATAAATTACTTGCTAAGAATATTGAATTCAAGCATAAAGTAGATAACATGCAAACTATCCCAGGAATTGGTCGAATTACTGCTGTTGCTATACTTGCAGAATCCCCTGATATAGAATCCTTCAGTAATGCTAGGCAGCTTGCTGCATATGCAGGGCTTACACCTAAACATAAAACTTCCGGTACCTCCATAAAGGGAAAAAGCACTATATCTAAAATAGGTTCTGTTAACCTACGAAGTGCTCTATATTTTCCAGCTATTGTTGCTAAAAATCATAACCCTATATTTAAGCAGTTTATTCAAAAGCTATCTAGTAAGGGTAAACCCACTAAAGTTATTATTGTTGCTATTATGCGTAAATTATTAATATTGTCTTTGGTGTAATTAAAAATAATTCTATCTTTAATCCTAATTTTATCCTTGACTCCTAAGACAGTATCAGTTCCAACTTTAAACCTAGTAACTGCAGGCCAGCGAGAGTTTGGAGAAGCAATGAAATTTGGAGCTTATAGTTAGTAATGCTTTTGATAAACTAGCCGATTTTGCTATTAAGAGAGCTGATTCCATGAGTCCAGTTATTGTTGTTGTCTCAGGTAAAGTTGTGGATGTTAAAAAAGGTTTTGACTTATTGAAGCATAAAAAAACACAAAATTTAACTTATACGATGCCAGATTTGAATGTTAATCAAGCATAACAGGAGAACAGGTTAAGTTATTACCTTTGGTCTGTATGAGCTTAACTTGCTTCTTTAGATTTGACTGTAAAATTCCTAAAGGTGTAAAATGTATATCAGAAATAAAGGAAATGGTTGCTCAAGGATTTTTTGATTCCGATAAAGTTGTTGAAAATAACACCAAAAAGAGGCTGTATTATATGTTATAGGCTAATCAAGTTAAATCAAAACATAGAGAATACTAGTCCAAAGAAAAAATACCTTATTAATTTATTTAAATCAAAGCGGATCCAAAGTGAGCATACATAGGGATTTTGATCGAGAAAGATTATCAAGACATTTTGTTTATAAATCGTATGATGAAGAGACTCAATTGTTCTTTAATCGCCGTTCAATAGGCTTACTTGCTTGGCTGCTAGTAGGAGCAACGGTTCAGGCTCAAATTGCTGAATTTCTAAAAAATGATGAAAATTTACCAGCTGCAAGTAGCCTACAAGTATTAATGATTGGGAGCCATCATATAGAGCATTTTTTGAATAATTGGCAGTCTTATCGTAAAGGCAAGATATTTGTTGAGCTAGCAAAAAGAAGAGCTGAATTTTAACATGATAAAGCAAAAATGCAGGTATGATAAAGGATACAGTGCTTTTAATTTCAGTGACAATACTAAACGCTAATATAGATGATATGATTCGAAGAAAAGAAGCTCTGCACGTTTAAGTCGATTGGATTAAATACTGAAAATGTTGATGCCAAACAATTACTAAAGTTCATCAGAATAATATTTAATTGGCCTGAAGAAGAGCATGCAGACATTAACCCCTATGAAATATTGTCGGAACAAATTCTACGAGGAGATTTTTCACTATTAGAAGATTCATAAAATTAAATAACGAACAAGTAATTATTAGCTTAGAAGCTGGTAAAAGGCCTATGGAGATTATCAGCTATGGACTTAGGCAATGAAATGCGTCGTGGAGAAAAGTCTAACTTTTTGATTCATTTTGGCTTGCAGATTTTACCAAATCAGGCTAGAACTGCTGCTGTCACGAAAAGAGAGGCATTAGAAAGAAATATTAGTGCTGGAATGGGTAAGTTTTTTCCTGATTTACTACAGGAAGCTGAGGATCTATCAAGTGCAGTCGCTGCTTTACAGGGTGGTGATAGAATGGTATCATCTCAATGTCATTATGTGGGATAAAAAGGCTAAGCAGTCTGCATCAGCTTTTTGTTCAATGTTAAGACGTAGTGGTTGGTACTTTGTTCCATGTAAGTATGATCATTTAGCAGTATTATTAGCTTCATTACCAATGCAATTAGTTAAACAAGGATAGCAATATTCAATTGAATTGAGTAACCAGCTAGGCCAGCATGTCTGCTTTGATCAATATGGTAATCTAATAAGGGTCTTTAGAATCAAAGCTGTGCCTGCCAAACAGAACAACACTATGCTTTCCGTTATGGAAATAAGCATTAGTCGATAATAACAATATGCAAATCTGATTAAAATATTCTATTAAGTAGTATTAAAGGGCAATAATCAAACACCAAACTAGTACATTATAATTTTATTATAATGTACTAAATGATTCAACGTAAAAAAAGGTTTGACCATGAAAAGTTGGAAGTTACAGCACGCAAATCTGATCAAAATATTCAATAATACGCTTGCAAGTGGAGAAATACAGGAAATAGTTAACTCTAATGGAGAAGTTCCGGGCAAAAGATATTTTAAACATCGTCGTGAAGAAGGCAGCACTGCTTATAGTATTAATAGCTATAACAATTAATAGCTGCTATGCAGTTGTTGGCTGTACTGGAAGATTCGCGAATCCTATAACTGATGTATGTTGGAAGTGTTTGTTTCCCATTACTATAGCTGGATTTAAGGTAGTGAGCAGTTCAATGTCTGATACTAATGCTCCAGAAGACCTGATATGCTTTTGTCCAAGGACTGAAATTCCAGTAGGTTTTTGGGAGCCAGTACGTCTTGTAGACGTTACCAAATCACCAATGTGCATGGTTAGTCTTGGTGGTTTTGATACTAGTACTCAAAAAGGCATGAAAGATGATTCTGATGGAAGCGCTTTTTATCATATTTATTGGTATGTTTACCCGGTAATTTATTGGCTAGAGATTCTGCTTGATTTTGTTTACTTAGAGATGGTTTCAGTTGATATAGCTTATTTAACTGAATTTGCCTTTATGGGGAGACGATGAATCAGCAATTTTAAATCCAGAGACATTATTATTTCAAAATGTCACAGCTTATCATGCCTGTATAGCTGATTGTATGGGTTGCAGTGCTATTGGAGGTGTGGCAAGTGATTTTGGTGTGCTGGTTGTCAGGGCATGCTGTATCCTTTTACTGGAACTGCTGCAGCTCATAATGGAGGAGTTGGCATATCTGTGTTAATGGTTGCTAAGTTCTAAGATGCATCAACAATTGATGCTACGGGGCTACTATAGCTATAGAGGATTGTGTTGTGGCAAGTATCCAATGCCCATTACGAAGAATATCGACTACAGATGACTTACCCAATTCCAGAAGTTACCTCTTGTAAACGTATTGGTGAAACTAAGGCTACTTGGCAAGCTGGTAGAGAGTTTCAAGTTAATGGAGAGGATTTTAGTTATTTGATTTAGCGCATTTTTACTTTAATATCAGCTTTTTGAACGTATGTTGGGTCATATATCCAGCTTCTATTTTCAGTAGCTTTAGTTAAATTTTTTACTGGTACTGGTCTAAGAATTTTCTTTTTAACTCTTTCCTTAAATTCCAGCTACATTTCTTTTAGCAGGCCACTTTTAGCGGCAGAATTAAGCTTAGCAATAATCACATACAATAATGATTCTTCAATGATTGGGAAAGTATGACCTCTAGTGCCATAATCGTTGATAGTGGCTGCCTTAGATACTTGATAAGCTATAGCAAATAATAAAAAAATGAACTTATAAACTGCATGCCAATTCATTGAATAATGCCTCGCTCTTGTAAAATATCATTAATTGATTCACTAACTCCCATAGCCATATGGTCTTCTATGACTTGATAATCTTTGGCATTGGTTGAGGTTAACAGTAAAGTAAATGGGTCAATCATTAACCTACCGATAACTCCAGAAACATTAGGACTGTACATAGCTACTTCACTATAATATGGAGGATTTGAATAAATAGACTGCAGTAGTTTCCAATCCTCATCTACAAATCCAGCTAATTTAGGATTAGCTCTCATAGCCTAAATGATTCCGAATTTTACTTTGAAATTATCTTATGAGAGAAGTTCTCAAAGGCCTTTTCAGATGCAGAACCTTCTTGATGAAAGTAATCTGTAAGCTGTTGAGTAGCTGATGAATTTTAGCAATTGTTTAGCATCAACATTTTCAGTATTTAATCCAATCGACTTAAACATGGCTTGCAGAACTTCCTTTCTTCGAATCATATCATCTATATTAGTATTTAAATCAGGTATTGTCACTGAAATCAAAAGCACAGTATCCTTTATCATGCCTGCATTTTGTGAGCTCTATCATATAAAAATTCAGCTCTTCTTTTCGCTAGCTCAACAAATATCTTGCCTTTACGATAAGACTGCCAATTATTCAAAAAATGCTCTATCTCTGAAAAAGTCCTTATGTATGCCCACTTTGGATCTGCTTTGGTTTAAATAAATTAATAAGGTATTTTGATGTCTTTTTAGTTTTTCAATCTTTGCAACAACTTTATCTAAATAAATCCCTAATTTTAAACTGAAGTTATTTATTAATAAAGAGATATTTAAAACAATAATTATTTTTTGATCTTTAATAATATGGAATTGAAGTTGGTAACTAGTATAAAGAAAAATATGAAAAACAAACTTTTAGCCTTTAGTTGAAAGAATTTTTACTATGTGAACTTTCAATTATTAAAGCTATATTCATTTATAACTAAAGCTTAAATAATTTTATTGAATATATCACACACGCCATATATCAAGATAACATAGCATAATAATTATCAGATAATAGAAGAGATGGTACTTCTATTATCTCTACTCCTGCCGATTTGCTATATTATTATCTAAAACTAATATGCGCATTAATTTTTCGCTATCAGGACTAAAAGTTAATATAATAATCCTTTGAGCAAGTAATTTATTAAATGCCCAAAATTTATTTTTTGTAGTATAATGAATGTAATACCAAATATTCGAATTATAAGCTGGAATAAAAGCAGGAGATCCTATTAAAGCACTAACATCATGCTTTGATAAACTTTGTGATGATAACTTTGTTTGTAGCTGTTTTACTTGCTCATCTCTAACATACTTACCATGGTAACTAACAGTACTAGCGCTAAATGCTAAGAATATATTTAGCAGCAAAAATATTTTTTTACAAACTCTAAAAGAAAGCATACTATAAATTTATATAATTATTAATTAACTAGATTTATCTAATAAAATATAATATATTAAGCTTTGATTTAGTAAATAAAAATTGCAAATTTAATTGTATTATTAGCAGTATATATGGCAGTACCTAAAAAAAGAACTTCAGTATCTAAAAAAAAGATGCGTAGGTCGCATCATGCTTTAACTAAAGTTAATGTTATTACAGATAAAAAAACAGGAGAGTATAGGCTTTCACATCATGTATGTAAGATTCATGGAACCTATAATGGGCGGCAAGTTAGTATGAATAAATGTGATATAAAATAATTGTAATTATTTAGTTTAGAGATAGCTGCATCCAATACCTTCTATTTTCTTCGAAGTACCTTCCAATGAGCTAAGCAGTTTATTCTGCTTGAAATTAAAAAATCTATCTGTAAAAGCCTATTAAAATCGACAATTGTTGTGCTCTGTAATCGAATTTATAGTAACAAATTCGTTAGGCATACTTATTTTTTTTCAGAACCAGCAGTATCCATAATTAATTTAAGCAAATTTTATACATAGTTTTTATTTGTTATATGTAATATATATTACATATAAAATAAATATTGTTTTAATTTTTAATTGTTATTAATATATAGTACATTTGATATATTAAAATAGGGAATGTTATAATAAAAATGAAATAAAGAACCTTGTTGAAGGTAAGAATATTATTGATTAAATTAGGGATAAAGTAAAAAAAGCTAATATACTTGAAAAGTATTGGAAGTTGATTATTGAGTCAGATTTAGCTAGAACATTTATCTTAAAAGGTAACAGCAATCGAAAAGCGATAGAGAATAATTTTAAAGAGCTAGATCTAAAATAACGTGTTTTTAGTTAACTTTCGCTATAAGAAATCATAAAGAGAACGTGAGGTAAAAAAGTGCAAATGTATAATATGCTGTATTGTGCAGGTATTGGTAGCTAAAAATTGTAATAAAACATTCAGACTGTTTTCTTAGAACATAGACAGGTAAATATTCTGAAGACTGCATAATTAACAATAAATGGGGTGTTTATGATACGAGAAAACTGTGAAAAAGAATTTGATATACAAACTGAAATGGAGATTATTCAATCTGTACTAGATCCAATAGCTAAATCTAAAGGAATAAAACTTAGTTGTGATTATTTAAGTACAATAAGGAAGGTTATTGGTGATAATTATAGAATACAAACAGTACTGACAATATTAACTAGTAATGCTATAAGATTTAACAGCAAAGGCAGTAGAATTGGTGTTGAAATTACTTTATTTCCAATAAAAATGGATAATAAACACAGAATGTTAGAAGTTGTTGTTAATGATACAGGCTCCGGAATTTCGCAAGACAAAGTAGATCAGATAAATAAGGAATTTAAAGATGTATATTTGGAAGAGGCATTAACACTTGGGTTGAGGCTAAAACGTGTAAGGCAATTGATACAAGAAATGAATGGAAGCATTATACTACGAAGTAAAGAGAATGAATATACAAGTTTTACTTTTAATGTACTGGTAAAACTTGTTAATCCATTTTTTCTATAAAATAGCATGGTAGATTTAACAAAGGACATATACGGAACATTGTTTTAATTATGATATATAACATTGTCTACTGAAAAGGCCTCAAGGCATATTCAATATATTGGCTTGTATGAGCTTAACTGGCCGCTTTAGAAGTGATTTTTGACTGTAAAATTCCTAAAGGTGTAAAATGTATATCAGAAATAAAGGAAATGGTTGCTCAAGGATTGTTTGATTTCGATAACATAGAATCAAGGAAATCAAAATAAAGTGAGTATACATAGGGATTTTGATCGAGAAAGATTATCAAAATGTCTATGAATCGTATGATGAAAAGAC
>NZ_LANP01000035.1 GCF_000964595.1 Orientia chuto str. Dubai
CATATGCAACAATGGTAAAGCAATTAAATCCAACTCTTACTACAGAAGAAATTAAGATTATTTCAGAGCTAAAAGTACCACCACCAAGTCAGCGCTCAACTCATCTTGGAAGGCATGATAATAGTTATGTTGTTCCAATTAAAAAAATGCTTGATGACTTGTGGGATAATGTAAAGTTAGGAAACTTGAATAAAGAAGAATGTAGAAACGCGATATATGACTTGATGGATGAATTAAGAGAAGATATAAGAGATGGCAGTATTAAACTTAACAAAACAAAATAATATAAGAATATAAAATAATGAGAAAACCAAAAAAATTACCAAATAAGTTTTATGACACTAAACCTTTAATAGCTTTATACAGATCTATTGATCTTTATGATCATCCTTTTAGAACTAAATATGACTCGTATGATGGAAGACCAGGTCAAAGAATGGAAGAAAAAGAATATAATTTATCTATAGAACAAATGCTTTGTAAGCCAAGCGTGATAAAATATGACTTTCTAATATGACTTTCTAAATCAGATAGATGCAGCAGTAAGGTTTTTAGTACATAAATAGAGTATTGGATAAGTTACAGAAAATGTGTCCAGATGATTTTCAGGCATTTCCAGCTACAATAAAAAACATGAAGAAAAAGAATCTGGATTTTGAAAATCATGACTATTATGTATTACATGTAATACCATTGGTAGATGCAATTGATAAAGATAAGACCATGGTAAAAGTTATAAATGAAGAATAGTGGGAGATAAAAAATTTAGTTTTTACAGAAAACTATATGGGAAAACATTTATTAGCTAGAGTTAGACGTAGCGAAGAAATATATATATTTGCCCCAGAATTAGCAAGAGAATTTGCTTACAGTAGAGGTATAGAGTTTTGCTCAGATATAGAGCATCATAGTTAGAGACTGGTTTTTTTTCATATAACATTAAACAAACATAGATATTAAGTTTAGATTAGATGATAAGCATATCATCATCTATCCTTTTGCTGGAACTGCTGCAGTTCATAATGGAGGAGTTGGAATATCTGTATTAAGATATAGCTAAGCTTATGGCTAAGATGCATCGACAATTGATGTTATGGTGCTATTATGGCTATAGAGGATTATGTGGCAAGTATCCAACGCCCATTATGAAGAAAAGCCAGTATCAACTACAGATGACCTACCAAATTCCAGAAATTACCTCGTGTAAACGTATTGGTGAAACTGAAGATACTTAGTAAGCGGTGAGAAAGTTTCCAGTTAACAAAGAGAATTTTGGTTATTTGATTTAGCAAAACAATATTGTTGTTTTGTATTAAATATGTAAAATATTACTTTATTGATTCATCTGCTTTCACCTGATGCTTAGCTTAGCCTCTGTCCATCGTGAGTACCACGATGCAGAAAATCTCACAATAATCAGAATTAAGCTACAAATTATTCCTATTTTAGAATGCTGCTTTTTTCATCAACTTCGTTTATAGCATTTGGAAAACTTAGCCCCATATCTTTACTTATTTCATCTGCAAAACCCTCTATGTCATCAAATATGCAAGGTTCTTCTATAATTTTAACTTCATTTTCAAGAATATGATTAATTACTTTGATCTCCATTGCTTCTGTAGTTAAACTATTGAGCAGTAATCTATAATCATGATTATATGTGTTGATAATAGCAGTAGCTTCTTCTTGACTTTTATTAAAGCGTTGCATTAAGAGCATTGTTTTATCTTTAGAAGTAACAGTAATATTCTTCTGATTAGCATAATGTAATATAAATAAACTTATTCTTACTCTTCGGGCAGCTATAAATTGACAATATTGCTCAATATCTTCAGCAGAACCTTGATTTAAAGCAATTTTGATACCATTATTACTGTCATCTTTTAATGCAGCTAAAACATTTTGTTTTACAATAGCATATTCTGAGTTTAATAATACTTTAGGAAGCTCATAATCTAGCACTTTATCTAACTGATTTAATAGCCTAGCCCTTAGCAACATCTGACTAAGATTCATAAATTCTACATTTTTAAACTCTCTTACCTTCGCTTTAAGATCATCTATACTTGTAGATTGATGTTTTTCCAACAGTTGTTGCTCTGTAATAAATATAGGTTGCTGAATCTTTTTTACTGTAATCTTTAAATTAGCTAACTTCCCCGCAACTTTTTTTTCAAAATAAGTATCTGGTAAAATTGTGCTGATTTCTAGCTCATCCCCTACTACACTATTATAGATCTTTCCTTCTATAGCTTCACTAATAAAATTATTATTTCCTAATATAAATTCTATATTTTCTTTATTATGGTTTTCTATTTCATCACCAGTAACAACAATATCTACAACTAACTTCTTTCCTTTTGTTGCCTTTTCTTGTTTCAAGCAGTCCTTATATTCATAAATTTCTTGATGCAAACTATCAATTAATTCATCTATATATTCCTTTGTAACTTGTATTATATGCTTTTTAATGGTAATTTGACTAAAATCAGGAATTTTAATTTCAGGATATATAGTAAACTTTACGTCGACTGTTATATTTCTTTCTGTTGTACTAGAACCCTCTATATTTGAATTTTGTTCTACATCAATAATACTAGAGTTATTGTTAATCTCAATACTAGGATTACCAATTAGTGAAAAGTTATTAGATTTTATTAAATTATCTACTGCAGCAGCAATTACCTCATTTTGGACATCATGTTTTATTGATGTTTCATATTGTTTGCGAATTTGTAGTTGCTTTGCTTGCATTGCCTTTGAGGTAATGTTAGCCCCTGCCTTAAACTTTCTAAACCCAGGCATATTTGCTTGTACAGTTAAAGAAATAATTTTTTGATCAATCTTTTCTTTTATTATATTAACAGGAATAAAAATCCTAAAATGCCTTTCAAGGCCCTCATTTTGCAACTGGATAATTTGGGACATAATAATAAAATTTTTTGTATTTTTTATATTCTTTTATTACCTTCCTTTTAAGCTTATGTTGGTACGGGTGGAGGGAATTGAACCCCCATGCCTTTCAGCGCCAGAACCTAAATCTGGTACGTCTACCAATTTCGCCACACCCGCATCAAATTTACTTAACTAAGCTTTAGTATTTTTTTTAATTACTATTGCCATTTAGAAATAAGCCTAAAGGATTATAATACACTCTGCATATAGTTTGTAAATCATTAATTAAAACAATATTCATTAATTTTATGAGTTATAAAATTTAATTAATCAAGATTCTGTAATTTGCTTGCTGTTTTTTTATCAGCTTAAACTTTGTATTTTAATATAGTATACGCTTAGATATTATTTGATACAATAATCAATTATAGGTATTATATCAATATGTGAAGTGAAGTTCTTTTTTGATTTTTTCACAGTTTATTAACTATCAATATAGTTCATATATTAATAACATAAATGCATAGTGTTATCCTAAATATAAAGAGATTATATCACTTAACATACGCTGATAAAAGAATAAAATTGATGCAGTAATATGGTAACACGAATTTCAAGTTTAACGTGGAATGGTATTGGCATTCTTGATGTTGATATACAGGTAAAAATTTCTACTGGAATACCATGTTTTACAATAGTAGGACTAGCAGATAAAACTGTTACAGAAGCAAGGGAAAGAGTAAAAGCTGCTATAGCTTCTATGGGTTTAGCATTACCAGCTAAGAAAATATTAGTTAATTTAGCTCCAGCTGATCTAGTTAAAGAAGGAAGTCATTTTGATTTAGCCATAGCGTGTGGACTATTAACTAGTATGAATGTTTTGCATTGCGATGAAATGACTGAATATCTTATTCTAGGCGAGTTATCATTAGATGGCACACTGCTACCTATAGCTGGAGTTTTACCAGCAGCTATAGGTGCTGTTGAAAGAGAAAAAGGAATTATATGCCCTGTAGCAAATAGTAAGGAAGCAGCATGGTCTAACAATAAAAAAATAGTTGCTCCTAAAGATTTATTATCCTTAGTTAATCATTTTAAAGGTACTCAGGTAATACAGCAACCAGAAATAGATATTAGATCTTTAAAAATAAGTTACCCTGATTTAAAAGATATTATTGGCCAAACTATACCTAAAAGAGCCTTAGAAATTGCTGCTGCTGGACAACATCATATGTTAATGTCTGGTCCTCCAGGAACTGGCAAGTCTATGTTAGCTGAAAGATTACCAGGTATACTACCTGAAATGACTCCAATAGAAATTTTAGAATGTAGTATGATAGCCAGTGTTGCTAATCTTATTAGAGGAAGTAATCTGATTCAACATAGACCATTTAGATCACCACATCATACTTGTTCAATTGCCGCTATGGTTGGAGGAGGAGTTGGTAAAAGAGTTAAACCAGGAGAAATTTCTTTAGCACATAATGGAGTACTATTTCTAGATGAGCTACCTGAATTCTCAACTAATACTATCGAAGCTTTACGGCAACCATTAGAGTTGGCTGAAGTACATATTTCTCGTGTGAATTTTAGTGTAAAATATCCTGCTAGATTTCAACTTATTGCAGCTATGAATCCATGTAAATGTGGATATTTATCTGATGCTGCTAAAGCATGTAATAAAGCTCCAAGATGTGGAACTGATTACCAGATGAAAATTTCTGGCCCTATGATGGATCGTTTTGATATTTATGTTGAGGTACCAGAAATTACATATAATATAGATGATAAACATACAGTCTCTGAGTCTTCGACAGAAGTATTAAAAAGAGTTAATACTGCACATAACATACAGTACAACTTGCTAGATATAATGGATATGGTATAATTGCAAATAGTCAATTATTTGGACAGTTATTAACTGATTTTGTTACTCCGACTAACGAAGGCCAACAGTTACTAAATACAGCAGCCCAAAAATTTAAGCTGTCTATGAGGAGTTACCATAAGGTATTAAAGGTTGCACGTACAATTAGCAGTGTATATGCAGTAGAGTATGAGCTACAAGATAATGAGCTACTAGAGATTGAGATTTCTGAATATGGACTAACGAGGATCAGTCTAAAGTTTGATAAAATAAACGATATATTTGCTTATCAGCAAGATGCAGCTGAGATATGGTAATTCATAATTCCGGCTGTATTTTTGTTGTACCACAGCAAGGTAAAAACAAGGTTTATTTAACATTGATTGGTGAAGATGAAACAGTTCAAGATTTAAAACTGATTTTTGTTTCAAAGGATCCAAGCCCTATAATGCTTATTAAAGCAGCTTAGAGTGAAATCTTATTAAGATAAATTTTCTTGTGCAACTCAAAAAACCCCAACATCAAATTCACTCCTTAGCAGAGAAATTATGAGTGAATTAACTAAATAATCAAGAGTTTGTATGTTCAAGTTTACTGAAAAATCCGTGGAATAAAGTTGTTATAGCACTATTAATAATATGTGTTTTTTCTTTTGAATCAGCATTAGCTTCAACTCTAGAAAATCAACTTGATAAAATTGGGAACCTTTCTAGCGGCAAACTTAAAACTATAGGTATTTCCAGTGTAACTATTTTATCATCGATTTTTGCTGTAGCAAGGGTGAACATTCGTCTTGCTGGAGTCATGGTAGCAATTGGTATTGTATTAGATTTTTACCTAGATTGGATTGCCAGTGGAATGAAAATTAACTAGCACTTAGGAAGATGAAGTGAAGGACTCAAAGCAATTCATTTGCAAAGTAATTATTCGAGATAGGCCAGTAATAAGCTTAGCTGGTGTAGTAATATTAGTCACTTTTGTTTTTTATGTCATTACTCAAAAAGAAGAGCCAGTACAGTCATTAGAGAAGCGTGAATCAAGAGAGGAAATATCTGGAGTTGGAACAAGCTGTAGACCCAAGGGCTAAATGGACTGATGAGGTACTAAATGAGGTAAGAATATTACGAACTGAACTCGAGAAAGCGATAGAAAACAAACATTCAGAAACTACAGCTAAAATTAACGATTTAAATCAGAAAATATTAGATCAAAAGATGTTAGAAGAGAATTTCAACCAACAAACTTTATATACTGATGATGGATTTGGCCAAGATCAAGAAGCCACCGATACAAAAACCGATACAAAAGTGGTTGCAAAATTAGTGCATGTACAACGATTCGTAGAAATAAAAAAGGACGTCGAAAATTATGTTACTAGTGGTAGCTCTGCTGAGGCTGTATTACTCACTGGAGTCGTTGTAGGTACTGGAACTAACAGCTCTTCATCACCAGACCCAATAGTACTTCAGTTGTTGAATACAGCTATCCTTTATAATGAATATAAAACTGATCAAATAAAAAAAGCAATTTTAATTGAATCTTGTAATGGAGATATTGCCTCAGAGAGAGCAAAATGCCGATTGGAAATGCTTTCAGTAATTAACAATAAAGGAGAGATAATCGAAGTTGAAGGCTGGTTAATGGGAGAAGATGGACGTCCAGGTATTCAAGGAATGGTAGTAGATAAGTCTTCTGAAGCAGTTAGAATGGCAGCATTAAATGGTGTATTTAGTAATATATCTAAATTCCTCCAGGCT
>NZ_LANP01000036.1 GCF_000964595.1 Orientia chuto str. Dubai
ATTAGTGCTAAATTTCCTAAATTTTATTCTCCTTATATTCGACCTTTCGCATTAATTTTTTTATAATATTGACAAATTTTGTAAATTTAATTATAGTTAAGGTTGAATATTAATTACAAAAATTAATAAAAGTTAACATAAGTTAATAGCAGGTTCTATAAAGTGCGAAAGTTAACAAAAATTAACTTTTCTTCTTCTTTAGATTGAATATGACTTTCAACCTTTTTCACTAGGGTATGACACATGGAATATTACGCCATTTAAGATTATTTTTTATTATTAAGTTCAATAAAACCTGCATCTCTTAATTCTACTAGGCATTGCCTAACCCTTCTGTGCTGAAGTCCTAATGGCTCTTCATAAAAGTAATAATTCTCCTGTAATTCCTCTATATCTTTATTGTAATAGATCTGTAGCCTATATACTATCAATGATAAGAGTTGTTTAGAGGTTTTACTTAAGGTTTTTCCATTATCTCCGGTTAACTTTCTCCATTCTGAGGGAATAAAATTTCCAATAAAACGATAAAAAATTGTGTCATTATTCCCACCATAACCATCATAGTTTTTTGTCAATTCCGCAACTATTTATTGCACATGTTCTAACTATAGATTTCATAAATCATCTCCTAGATTTCAGCTATAGCAGAAATTTTTTAAAAAATTATTTTAAATTTTTTTAAAATTTTTTATTTTTTTTACGAACATATGATGAATATACCAACTTTATATACCTTTTTTGACCTCAAACCCTTATTGCAGCGTTAAGTGTTAAGTGATCTCTTATCAAGAACCTTGCTGTCCCATCTATCTGACTTAGAAAATCATATTTTATCACGCTTGCTTGCAAAGCATTTGTTCCGTAAATAAAATTATATTCTTTTTCTTCCATTCTTTCACCTGGTCTTCTCTGGTATAAGCTATATTCCCCTGTTCTAAAAGGATGATCATAAAGATCAATAGATCTGGCCAGGGCTATTAAAGGTTTGGTTTCATAAAACTTATTTGGTAATTTTTTTTGTTTTCTCATTTTTTCCAGAGTACTTAAATATCTTCTTTGTTGTAACTTGTTGAAAGATTAGATGATGTGTTTGTATACGCTTATCATCTAATCTAAACTTATTCTAGTTTTTTAAGTTATATGAAAAACCAGTTCCAACTAATGCTCTATATCTGAGCAAAATCTATACCTCTACTTAAGCAAATCTCTTGCTAACTCTGGTGCAAATATATATATTTCTTCGCTACGTCTAACTCTAGCTAATAAATGTTTGCCCATACAGTTTTCTTTAAAGATTAAATTTTTTATTCCCACCATTCTTCATGTTAATTTTACATAGTTTTATCCTATCAATTGCATCTACCAATGGTATTACATGTAATACATAATAGTCATGATTTTCAAAATCAGGATTCTTTTTTTTATATTTTTTATTGTAGCTGGAAATGCTGAAAATCATCTGGACACATTTCTGTAATTATCAATACTCTTTTATGTAAAAAACCTTGCTTCCCATCTATCTGACTTAGAAATCATATTTTATCACGCTTGCTTGCAAAGCATTTGTTCCATAATAAAATTATATTCTTTTTCTCCATTTTTACCTGGTTCCTCATAAGATATTGTTCTAAAAGGATGATCATAAAGATCAATAGATCTGCAGGGCTATTAAAGGTTTAGTTTCATAAAACTTATTTGTAATTTTTTGGTTTTCTCATTTTTTCAGAATACTTAAATATCTTCTTTGTTGTAACTTGTTGAAAGATTAGATGATGTGTTTGGATACGATTATCATCTAATCTAAATCATTCTTAGTTTGTTTAATGTTATATGAAAAACCCCAGTCTCCAACTATGATGCTCTATATCTGAGCAAAACTCTATACCTCTACTGTAAGCAAATTCTCTTGCTAACTCTGGGGCAAATATATATATTCCTACTTTATACTTAACTCTAGCTAATAAATGTTTTCCCATACAGTTTTCTTTAAAAACTAAATTTTTTATCTCCCACCATTCTTCATTATAACTTTTACCATAGTTTTATCCTTATCAATGCATCTACAATGGTATTACATGTAATACATAATAGTCATGATTTTCAAAATCAGGATTCTTTTTCTTTATATTTTTTATTGTAGCTGGAAATGCCTGAAAATCATCTGGACACATTTCTTGTAATTTATCCAATACTCTTTTATGTATTAAAAACCTTGCTCTTCCATCTACTTGACTTAAAAAATCATATTTTATCACGCTTGCTTGCAAAGCATTTGTTCCATAAATAAAATTATATTCCTTTTCTTCCATTCTTTGACCTGGTCTTCCATCATACGAGTCATATTTAGTTCTAAAAGGATGATCATAAAGATCAATAGATTTGTATAAAGCTATTAAAGGTTTAGTTTCATAAAACTTTTTTGGTAATTTTTTTGGTTTTCTCATTATTTTATATTCTTATATTATTTTGCTTGTTAAGTTAATCTCCATCTCCTATACCTTTCTTATTCATATGATGTCATAGATCTTTTTTCTACATTCTTCCTTACCTAATTTCCTGCTATTACATTAGCCCACAAGTCATAAGTTTTTCTTAATTGGATAATAATTTATCATGCCTTCCAAGTGAGTTGAGCGCTGACTTGGTGGTGGTACTTTTAGCTCTGAAATATCTTAATTTCTTCTAGTAAGAGTTGGATTTAATTGCTTTACCATTTCCATATGTCTTTCTTACTTCATCCCTCTTGTTTTGCTAATTCAATCCTTTTGGAGTATATAGAATCATCTTATTTCGTACATCATTTTTAATATCTATTCCACAAAAATTAAATATATCTTCTTTTGAAAATTGCTGAGGGATTAGATGATGTATTTGTGTGCACGTATTATCTAACTTTATTCCTAGATTTCCTTTCCCATACTTAACTAGTTGAACTGTAGATGCATCTTTTGGTAAGTTATCTAAAATGTAATGTGTCTTTGGTACTAATATTTGTTTTTGTTCTAATTTTTGTATTATTGTATCTCCAATAGAGCGTTTTCAATCTGTGGAGCAAAGGTTTTTAAACCTAATGAAAAAGCATAAACCTTAGCCTGAGAGCCAATATTTTTCATTAATTGAACCAGTTCTTCTCCTACAGCTCATGCTTAATGATTGTGGAGTCATAGCAAACGAATGAAACGATGTTCGGCTTGTTCGAGCTGATAATCCACCAGCTGCATAATATCCGGCTACTTGATCTTGATATGATGCTAATTACATTAACACTCATTCCTTGAAATACAATGTTCCAAGCCAGTATGGATTAATTGACATTGGGTTTTTCATATCAAATTCTATGTAGCTTCCGCCTAGAATCAAGCACATACGCTTAAATGATCTGCCATAGTTAAGAACAAAAACCTTACCACCAATTCCTAAAACAGATAACATCATTTCTTGCATAAAACAGACTTACCAGATCCAGGAACTCCTGCTATACAGAGGTTAAAGTTCTCATTTGGTGCTGTTGCATATAATGCTGGTAATAATGCTCCACCAAAAGGTGACCAATACTGACCTCATCTGCCAGTTAATAGCATACCTGGAGAGCTTAAATCTCCTTTCCATTCACCAATTATTGGTAATAATACTTTACTTTCCGATGAAACAGTCTTTATACCTCTACCTAAGCTAGAAATGGCTGTTCCAAGTCCTATAACCTTCCTTTAACCAATTATATTGTTCGATCCTTGTTCAACTAATTGCATTGGTAATGAAGCTAATAATACTGCTAAATGATCATACTTACATGGAACAAAGTACCAACCACTACGTCTTAACATTGAACAAAAGGCAGATGCAGACTGTTTAGCCTTTTTATCCCACATAATGACATTGAGATGATACCATTCTGTCACCACCCTGTAAAGCAGCTACAGCGCTTGATAGATCTTCTGCTTCCTGTAGTAAATCAGAAAAAACTTACCCATTCCAGCACTAATATTTCTTTCTAATGCCTCTCTTTTCGTGACAGCAGCAGTTCTAGCCTGATTTGGTAAAATTTGCAAGCCAAAATGAATCAAAAAGTTAGACTTTTCTCCGCGACGTATTTCATTGCCTAAAAACAAGTCCATAGCTGACAATCTCCACAGGCCTTTTACCAGCTTCTAAGCTAATAATTACTTGCTCGTTATTTAATTTTATGCAATCTTCTAATAGCGAAAAATCTCCTCGTAGAATTTGTTCCGACAATATTTCATAGGGGTTAATGTCTGCATGCTCTTCTTCAGGCCAATTAAATATTATTCTGATGAACTTTAGTAATTGTTTTGCATCAACATTTTCAGTATTTAATCCAATCGACTTAAACGTGTCTTATAGAGCTTCCTTTCTTCGAATCATATCATCGCGATATTAGCATTTAGTATTGTCACTGAAATTAAAAGCACAGTATCCTTTATCATGTCGGTATTTTGAGCTCTATCATGTAAAAATTCAGCTCTTCTTTTTGCTAGCTCAACAAATATATTACCTTTACGGTAAGACTGCCAATTATTCAAAAAATGATCTATATGATGGCTACCAATCATTAATACTTGTAAGCTGCTTTCAGCTGGTAGATTTTCATCGTTTTTTAAAAATTCAGCAATCTGAGCCTGAACCGTTGCTCCTACTAGCGGCCAAGCAAGTAAGCCTATTGAACTACGATTAAAGAACAATTGAGTCTCTTCATCATACGATTCATAGACATTTTGATAATCTTTCTCGATCAAAATCCTTATGTATACTCACTTTTGATCCGCTTTGATTTAAATAAATTAATAAGGTATTTTTTCTTTGGACTAGTATTCTCTATGTTTTGATTTAACTTGATTAGCCTATAACATATAATACAGCGTCTTTTTGGTTTTGATTTTTCAACAATTTTATCGGAATCAAACAATCCTTGAGCAACCATTTCCTTTATTTCTGATATACACTTTTACACCTTTAGGAATTTTACAGTCAAAATCACTTCTATAGAAGCTGGTTAAGCTCATACAAATCAATAATAAAGGTAGAAACTTAACCATTATATATTCTCCGATTGATTAACATTCAAATCAACATTTGATATATAGGTGAAATTGCTGTTTTTTTTATTATGTTCCAGTAAGTCAAAACCTTTTTTAAATACAACATCCACAACTCTACCTGAATCAACAACAATGACTGGACTCATAGCATCAGCTATCTTAATAGCAAAATCAGCTAATTTATCAAAAGTATTACTGCCTCCACTATCAGATCCAGATTTCACTGCTTCTCCAAACTCTTGCTGGCTTGCAGTTACTGAATTTAAACTTTGAACTGTTTGCATATCTTGGTTAATTGCTTGAACTTGCAGAGATTTAGCTATACCGCTAAATACAAAATTTAACGCCGCCATTCTAACTGCATCAGAGGACTTATCTACTACCATTCCTTTAATACCTGGAAGTCCATCTTCTCCTATTAACCAGCCTTCAACTTTCTTTTCGATGATGTCTCCGGTATTATTGATTACTGAAAGAGTTTCCAATCGGCATTTTGCTCTCTCTGAGGCAACATCTCCATTACAAGATCCAATTAAAATTGCTTTTTTTATTTGATCAGTTTTATATTCATCATAAAGAATAGCTTGATTTAACAGCTGAAGTACTATTGGATCAAGTGATGAAGAGCTGTTAGTTCCAGTACCAACCACAACTCCAGTGAGTAGTATAGCCTTAGCAGAGCTACCACTAGTAACATAATTTTCGACGTCCTTTTTTATTTCTACGAATCGTTGTAAAGACATTGATTTTTCAATCACTTTTGTATCGGTAGTTTCTTGATAGTCATTCTTGCTTAACAAATCACTATCTATTTGTTGGTGTGTCTGTTTCTCTAGATTTCCTGACATCTTCTGATGCAAATCGTTAATTTCAGCTTTAGTTTCTAAATGTTTGTTTTCTATCGCTTTCTCTAGTTCAGTTCGTAATGTTTTTACCTCTACCTCATCAGTCCATTTAGCCCTTGGATTTACAGCTTGTTCCACTCCAGATATTTCCTCTCGTGATTCACGCTTCTCTAATGACTGTACTAGCTC
>NZ_LANP01000037.1 GCF_000964595.1 Orientia chuto str. Dubai
ATTCTACTAGGCATTGTCTAACCCTGCGTTGACCAACATTTAACTTATCCTCAAAAAGCTTATAACTCTCCTGTAATTCCTCTATATCGTTGTTATAATAGCGCTGCAGTCTAAATACTATGAATGATAGGAGTTGTTTAGAGGTTTTACTTAAAGCTTTTTTATTATCTCCAATCAGATCCTTCCACTCTGCTGGTATAAAATTTCCAATAAAATGGTAAAAAATTGTGTCATTATTGGCACTGTTATTTTTAGTAAAATTACAACCATTGGTTAGAATATCGCGTACTATATGTTGCACTTTTTGCCTCCAAAAATACAGCTATAGCAGGTAGTTTTAGAAAATAATTTTTTATAAATTATTCTAAAATTTTTATTCAAAAGGTCGAATATAGGGAGCATAATTATTCTTATACAAAACCTATTTTTATCTTCATACTGATTCTATCTGCCTTACAAGACCAGTCTTACCTATAGACAATATTATACTCTAACAAGTCCTCTTTCATTTTGATCTCTATAAACCATTGTTATTTTTTCATGCGGAGTCTACTTAGTAATCTATTTGTAAACTTTAATACTATTGAAGACATAATTACTATATAATTTATGTATATTATTAATAAATATTACACTGTGGTTAAATAACTGATCAAATAATTATGCTTGTTTTATAGCAATTTTTTTATATTAATTCATTCATAATACATCTGAATTGAAAAACGCCTGATTCACCCTTAGATTGTATACGTTTCTTGATCATTAGTTCAACTTCTGAATTAAAAATTAGCGCTAAATTTCCTAAATTTTTATTCTCCTTATATTCGACCTTTTGCACTAATTTTTTTATAATATTGACAAATTTTGCAAATTTAATTTCAGTTAAGGTTGAATATTGAAAAATTAAAAAAGTTAACACAAGTTAATAGTAGGTTCTATAAAGTGCGAAAGTTGACAAAAATTAACTTTTCTTCTTCTTTAATATTGAATATACCTTGAGGCCTTTTCAGTAGACAATGTTATAAAGTATTATGATATTCATTTAATGGGTTTTGATTAGGAAATTTATAATTAATGGAGATAAATATAATAAATATGATTTCAAAATAAATATTTGAACAATCTCATAAAGCAAGTAAAGCAAGATCAAAAAAACGAATTAACCCAATGCTTTGTTTTAAGAGTTTTAATGGTGCTAGGATTACTATTGCCGTATAGAGAAAATATTTGTATGATCCAAAAATGATAAGAACTAATGGTTATGTACTACTTTTGAGAATTTTTTAATATCAATTGTAATATAACATTCAAACCTTATGGTTTTGTTATGTGTAAATTGATAAATATGCCGTCAGATAGGTATAACAGAACCAATTATGTAATACCTTATTCATAATCATACACACCCCATAAGATTTTGCGATTCACCCATCCTGTGTAATTTTTACAACGTAACTTACACATTAAAACTGTACATTTTTTCAATTCACATCTTACTTTAGGCTCAATATATGCAATAACTCTACTTTTATAATTAGATGATTTATAAAGGTTTTGTATTGTTTCTCTGTTGATAACAACTGTTCTTTTTGGAGATAAAACACTTGAGTGAATCCAGCCAAAATCATTATTTATATCATGTACATAGTACCATTGATCAAATTTATCAATTATCTCTAATGGCTCATCTTTCTTTGTAAATATCCACTTAACTGGATACTTAACATTTGGCCCTACTCTCATATTAATTTCATTTGCTTTTGTTGAAACAAACCTAGGAATTTGATTATTATTATTTGATATTGCAATGCTGATAGAAAATATAATCATAATTATTATAATGATAAAACTGAAAATTCTACTCATTATCATCGTCACTATCTAAGTTTTTGCCTTGCTTTGTTGCTATATAATTACCTGAACGAAATTGGCTTTTAATTCTATTAACTTCATAATCACTAATACCTATTATTTTTAGTACTTCGCTTCCCATCTGCAGTCCAACTTCATAATCTGATGGTATAATAGCTGTTGCTCCACATTCATATAGTTCATTGGAGCGTTGTAAGTCTTTTGTTTTTACAATTACAGCAACATGTGAAAAATTATTTGATATATTTTTTAAAGTTTTTTTTACAGTAATTTCATTAGTTAAAGATAGAATAACCGCTGATGCTCTTTCTATACCTAGAGCTTTTAATGTTTCTATTTGTGAAATATCACCCTGAACAATTGGAAAACTACTATTATTATTTTCTTTTACAGCTTGTTCATTAATATCGATAGCAATATAATTTTGATTTTCTGCTTCTAAGACATTTGCTACCATTTTACCTACACGACCAAACCCAGCGATAATAATATGATTAGTTAAATCTCTAGCTCCTTGCTCAATAATCTCAAGTGGATTATACTCTTCACTCTTGCCATTACCAAGTAGATTAGCTATTCTTGCTCCAACAGCAGATAATAGTGGAGTTAAAGCCATAGTACAAGTAACAATCAGCAACAAAGTTTTACCAATAGAGCTTTCAATTATTCCATCTTTCATTGCTTCATTAAATAAAATAAAAGCAAACTCACTTCCCTGTGATAATAATAAGCCAGTATGTAACGAAATACCTTTATTAAAATTAAAAAGAATACATAAACTAGTAACAACAACTGTCTTAATTAAAATTAATGATATAGAACAAACTAAAATTGTTTGCAAGTTCTGAATAATTTCATTAACATTAATATGCATTCCTACAGACATAAAGAATAGACCAAGTAATAATCCCTTAAATGGGTATATACTTTCTTCTGCTTGTAATCTAAATTCAGTTTCAGCTACTAATACACCTGAAACAAAGGCTCCTAGCGCTAACGATAAACCTTGATGACTTGTTCCCCAAGCAGCTGACAATACAATAAGTAAAGTTGTAGCAATAAATAATTCATTAGTACTTCCAGGTGGTTTATCAATAGAAATAACTTTAAATAAAGGCCTTAAAAATAGTTGTCCAGTGATAAATATTATCGTAAGCGCTATTATAGCTTTAATTAAAGCTATACCCATAGCTTGAGCAATAGATATGTCAGTTTTATTAGACAGCATTGGTAATATTACAAGTAATGGAACTACAGCAAAATCTTGCATTAATAATACTGATAATGCTACTCTACCAACTTGAGTAGACTGATTACGACTTTCTTCAATTACCTGTAAAACTATAGCAGTAGAAGATAGAGATAATACTGTACCAATAATTATTGATACATCAAAATTGTCATAGTATAACATAACACAACTACCAATTATTATACTAGTGATTATGACTTGCAATGATCCTAAGCCAAAAACGTACCTCCTCATAGCTTTTAATCTGTCAATCGATAATTCTAAACCAATAGCAAATAATAGAAATACAACTCCAAACTCTGCAATGGCGCTAGTATAATGAACATTGACAATTTTAAGCCCATGATCACCAATTAAAGCTCCAGCTACTAAATATCCAAGTACGGGGCTGAGTTTTAATTTTTTAAAAAAAATTACAATACAAATTGCAGTAGCAAGTAGTACAACTATATTTGGTAAAAATTCATAAGATTCCATTCTTCTTTTCTAAAATTTAATTAATTATGTTTTAAAGTTTCATATGCTGGTAGTTACTTTTCTAAACTACAATAAAACTATGCATTAAATTAAAGTAACATTAATTATAATAACATGTATGTATTTAAATTATTTAATGTATTAATATAAGCTTCACTATGAATCAAAATTATTATAAACAAACCCTACGTTTCCAATATAAGAATATACGAATCTTGCCAAATAAACAATCAAAAATTGTTCACAAACAAAGCCACAAAATTTTATTACAAGCTTTGAATATTATTACAACATTACTTCCTATTAAATCTATAATTGGTATTTACTATCCCCTTAAAGGAGAAGTTAATATGTTAGATTTATTAATTATGATGCTAGATTATAAATTTGCTCTACCGGCTTTTATTAATAAAAAAATGGTGTATGTTTATTATTATAAAGATTGCCCAATAAAAAAACAAGAATACGGAATATATACTCCTATTGGTACTAACATAGTTATTCCTGATGTATTATTAGTTCCAGGCATAGTATTTGATACTGCTGGCTATAGAATTGGATTTGGTAAAGGTTATTATGATCAGTACATATTACAGGCTCGAAGTGTTAATATTAATAATATAGCAATTGGAATATGTTTTGATACACAGTTAAGAAATTTTGTACCTAGAGAGTTATATGATCAAAAAATGAACTATATTATAACAAATAAAACATTAATTGTAACATGAATGCTGTAGATATAATTTCTTTCATAATTTTTATTAGCGCAATTACCTTAGGATTTTATAAAGGTGGATTGAAATTGATTATTGGCTCAATTTTTTTTATAAGTTCTATATTTTTAACTGCACTTTTAACTCCAATATTATATGATATAACTATTGATTATATTCATAGTGCTCTTTATACAACTATCGTAAGCGGTGTTCTATCTTATATTATATCTTTGGTATTATGTACAATATTAAGTAATCAAGTTATTAAATTCATTAATCCAATTACTGATGGATTATTAGATAAATTTTTTGGAATGCTGTTAGGAGGAATACAAAGTATACTGCTTTGTATATTTTTATATACTGTATTAGCTATTGTATCTACGAGAAGTTATATTGATGTATCAAACCATAAAGAAGTAAAACAAAAAATAAAACAACACATACCTATATGGCTGTATAATTCTGATCTTTTTTATCTATCTGGTAATTTACCATTAGATTTAATTGATGTTATTCCTGAAAAACAATTTAATGATATATTAAAATCAATTAACAAATCCAAAAAAGATGTTTCTAGTGCTAAGTTATATGATTAGAAAAGTATCTTAAAACAAAGATTTATGCCATTTTACTATATCCACAAGATACTTGAAGTATTTAAAAGGATACAACATACCTTGACACCCAGCACACCAAAAAGCATAATCACTTGCCAAACCTCCAACAGCGCTACAACCCATACAATCAGCTATACAGGCCTGATATGCTGCAACGTTTTGAAATAATAATGTCTCTGGATTTAAAATTGCTGATTTAGCATCGTCGCCCCATAAGGGATCAAACTCCGTTAAATAAGCTATATCAACTGAAGCCATCTCTAAGCAAACAAAATCAAGCAAAATCTCTAGCCAATAAATTACCGGGTAAACATACCAATGAATATGATAAAAAGCGCTTCCATCAGAATCATCTTTCATGCCTTTTTGAGCACTAGTACCAAAAGATAAACCACCAAGACTAACCATGCACATTGGTGATTTAGTAACGTCTACAAGACGTACTGGCTCCCAAAAACCTACTGGAATTCCAGCCCTGGAAGGAATTCCAGCCCTTGGACAAAAGCATATCAGATCTCCTGGAGCATTAGTATCAGACATTGAACTGCTCACTACCTTAAATCCAGCTATAGTAATAGGAAAAAACACTTCCAACATACATCAGTTATAGGATTCACGAATCTTCCAGTACACCAACAACTGCATAGCAGCTATTAGTTGTTATAGCTATTAATCTATAAGAGTGCTGCTTTCACAACTTCACGACGATGTTTAAAATATCTTTTCCGGAACTAAATATGCGTTTCTCCATAGAGTTAACTATTTCCTGTATTTCTCCACTTGCAAGCGTATTATTAATATTTTGACAGATTTGCTGTGTAACTTCCAACTTTTCATGCTAAACCTTTTTTTAAGTTGAATCATTTAGTATATTATAATAAAATTATAATGTAACAGTTTTGATTATTACCTTTTAATTAATTGTTATTATTGACTAATGCTTATTTCTTTAATCGTAAGCATAGTGTTGTTCTGTTCCACTATGGCTGGCACAGCTTTGATTCTAAATACCCTTATTAGATCACCATAT
>NZ_LANP01000038.1 GCF_000964595.1 Orientia chuto str. Dubai
TTAGCGATACCTGAGGCTTTGCATGTTTTATAGGCTACTCTTTTTGAGTAGCTCATCTTCTAATAATTACTTTATCGACTGTTTTTATATTGGTTATTTCAGGAGTTGGCGTATTATCGATAGCTAAATTATTTTTTGCTTGTTCGGATCTTCATTTCTAGATTTTTATCATATTGATAATGTTTGTTATTTATATAAAATCTATCTTCTAGGTTATAAGGCTGTTCAGTTGTTTTCCTTATTTCAGCTAATGGTTCTGGTTTTTTATCATAGCGATAGTACTTATCGTTTGTATGAAATCTGTCTCCTATATCTGTTATTACAGACTTAAGCCAGTCACCAATTTTACCTAAAACTGTTTTCTCGCCTAACTCTGCAGCAGTTTTCAAATTCATGCTTTGATCTTTACTTAATTGGTAAATTAAGCTATTAAAATTTGAAGTAGCTTCCTTATTACAATATAATTTCAAATCCTCTATATGCCTTGTCATAGCTACATAAGAGCTTCTTTTATTACTTGCACCATCGTGTAAAATATATACATCTTTTATAGATGCTCCTTGAGCTTTATAAATTGTACTAGCATAACCGTGTTTAAAGCTGATTTTACTTGGATCAAAGCTGATTTCTATTCCTTTATCTGTTTTAGCTATAAACTTTTTTTCACTTACAAATAACAAGCTAGCAAACTCACTATTTCGAATTTCTTTATTGCTTGTTTGAAATTTGAAATATGATTCTATCTCCAACCGTATAAGACTCTTTTTTACCAGCTATCAAACGGCAATATTCTGAACCTTTCAGAGTACCATTCGCCTTTAATAAGGCTCTTGCACTCAAATTAAGAACATCTACATCTTTGTTACGTACTGTAATAATCAAACGCTTATGTGGCTGAAACTTACTCTGACTCCAGTCTTTAATTAGCCTACTCATAGAGTCTTCCAGCGTATAATCTATCTTTATACCTTCATGTTGTTTCAACAGTAGCAAACTGCTCTTAATATTGTCATCAGCAAAGTTTCTAGCTACTTCTTTCTCCAGTTTTTGCTTTGTCTCTTAATATCTGTTAATACATGGAGCCAAATTTATTTGCCAATACTTCAAACATTCCACCTCTTTCACGAGTTGTTTTTCATCTCCGCAAGATTATTTGGCAATTATTCTCTTTCACTACTTTTAACAGCTCTAAATAATCGTTATTACTTAGCATTCCAGCTTCATCTACTCTATTAAACTATTCTTAATAGCTCTTTTTTGAAATAGAAATCCTTTAACAGTATAACGTTCTTCATAATCTTTAAGCTCTGATACTGCCTTATGTGTAGGGCAAGCCTATAACTTTTTGCCACGATTTGTAGCAATCTTATATACTTCCGCTAAAACATTTCCTGTTCCAGCTCTCCCTCTTAGTATTTTAATTCCAAAATTACTAAGCAAAATACGTCTTAATGCTTGTTTTTGTCTTCACTAACATTTGTTAGGCTTTCTATATCATTTTTAAGATGGTAAATATCATTTCATGAATCTGATTATTGATTTTATTAGCAATTTAACTATTCTTGCTTCTTCTTCTTTAACCTCTTTAGTGTGTAGTATTCACTATTTTGGCCGTTTTCATGATATAACTTTAATACTCTATTAATACTTGCTTACTATTTTTTGCTTTTAGTATCAATTTTTGACAGCTCTTTCAACATCTGTTAGTGAAAACAGATTGATACTTTTATATGATTTAATACTTCATCGCTCGCTAATAATCTGAGATGAGCCTCTTTCGTAACTCATTGCATTAGCTATTTCATTAATAAAACTTCTATTCTAACAGGACCAACATGCATTTGTGGAACTGTACTTATCTGGTCTACTCTATTATCCAATCCTAATTCAGCAAAATATTCGTTTATTACTTCCTTTGCCTTTTCATGAATCATTTTAGATTCTGGAATAATAAATGACTTACCTTTTGTTGTTCTAAATTGGGTTCTAAATCAACAGCCTTTGCTCCTAAACCTGTTCCATCTTCTCTGAATCTTCTAGTAGTAACTAGTATATGTGCATGCCAATTCTTATCCCTCTATGAGGTTTATGAAATCTATCTGCACTCCAAGCCATGTTTCACCCATTCATCTTCTTAACTATTCGGTGTGAATCTCTATTCTATCTCTAAATTCAACTCTTTATCTCTGGCAAGGCTATTACAAATCCTTCAACAACTTGCTATTTCTTCTTGTTTCAGTACGCTCCACCTCATTCATTAATGTTTGTACATTCTTGAATTTGAATTTACATAGTAGGTATTAGTACTGTATGGTATACGTTATCTTTCTTGCGAGAAAAATTATAACTTGTGTTTGTTTGTTCATTTTTAACAAAAATTCGTGCATTATACGCTGCTTTACAACAACTATCTCCTCCTTTGCTTCTACTTAAAAATTCTATTCTTGCAAACTGTATCGCCAAATCTCACCTGACTTTCACAGTAACATGAGTTTTTTATTTTGCCAGTAATTTTTTTCAAAATCGCTAATGATCATTTTTTGTAAACTTTAAGTTTATATTGCGTATAAGCTTATCTTACAATGAAGCTTCTAATGGAATTATCGTTTTTACTGTATTTATTTGATGTTGGTTTGGTAGGTTCGGGATTTCCTTTACTGTAATTTTATTTTGATATATTTCTGTTTTTTATGAATTTATGCAGTAGTCTTCAGCAAAAAAAAGCTAAAATTATAATGGAAGAACTTAATCTAAAAGATAAAGAGCGTAGAATGCGACTAGCTCTTATAGAAATTGGTGGTTTGCTGTTAAAGCTAAAATAGATCATTTACCTACTAAATTATTTGGGCTTTTTTATAAAGATACTTTACACAACATCCAACTGTTCAAGATCATTGGACTAAATTGGTAAGATATTTTTGATAAGGAGCAAAAAAACAAAGCCACGTGATTTTAAAATTTTTCTCTGAACCAGATGAAACACTAAGCCACATTAGAATCATGGCTTAAAATGGAATTGCTACCGTAATGAATGAAATGGCCATGTTAAAGATATCGACTCCTTAAAGCACGGCCTACTCCATATTCAATATGAACTTGAGCTGGTATCTAAGGTTTAAGATAATGCTTATATTGCTAAAATGTAAATATTATCTTACTGTGCATTATCATATATATCGAATTCTTCTCCAGATTCTCCTAGAGCTTGCGTATTTATATTATGTTTTTTCATTAAGTCTGTACACAGTTCGATTTTACAAGCTTCTTTTAATGATTGTAGAGTATCCTTATCGTTAACATAACTTAATATTTTTTCTAGACAATTATGCTTCTTTAACTTCAGTAACTTATCTTCTTTTAAATGTGATGCAAGTGACGGCAATTTACTTCCTAACATTTGCTTATCTTCACAGATCTTAATTGTATCTTTAGTTAGTTCCATACTTTGAATTGCATTTGCAATAACTATCTTTCCGTTATCAAGAGCTAATTCTTGAGCAGTTTTTCCATTCTTATCTCTTATATTTGAATTCGCACCTGCATTTATAAGAACCTTGATAGCACTTAAATTCTCCATCCTAGCAGCCATATGTAAAGCAGTTTGTCCATCATTATCTCTTATATTTAAATTTGCACCTGCTAGTATAAGACTCTTAACAATATTTGAATCACTTCCAAGAGCAGCACAATGTAAAGATGTAATTTTATTCTGATCATCTTTTATATTAGGATCTGCACCTGCATTTATAAGAAGCTTGACAGCACTTAAATTAATCATAAATGCAGCTATATATAAAGCAGTGAAGCCACCTACTTTAGATTTTACATTAAGATCTGCACCTGCATCTATAAGAAGGTTGACGGCATCTAAATTATTTTCTTTAACAGCATGGTGTAAAGTGGTGTAGCAGCCATCAACAAAACTGTTAAGATCTACACCAGTTTTTATAAGTTCTTTTAATTCTGTTAATTGATTGTTTTTAGCAAGTTGATGTAATTTATACATTTATATAATGATTTTTTAGTTAATATAGATAATTATTAATAGCTTTAGTATAAAAATTACTGAAGATTTAATAACTATTAGTTTTTAATGTATCATAGTTAAGTAGTATGTACAAGATTTATGGATAAATTTGAGTATAAGTCTTATTAGTAGCAGCATTAAGTATGCAATATCCACTTAGCTCATCAGCAATCTCTGATAGTTTAAGGTATCGAGCAAGAGGTAAAATTCTTGCTCTGTTTCAATGACTATTCTTTGTCTTTTATCATAAGGTTTTATTGATATAGTTTTAATATTATGTAAACGAAATTTTATTAATAACAAATCTTTTTTATTTTGCAGGCGCAATGTTTTAATCATTGCTAGAACTAATTTTTTTGTTACCACTAATTCTAGTAAGATCAGAACCTGTTCTGCAATTTTTTACTAAATGCCTCAGCAATATTTCTTTGTAAGCTTGTATCTTCGATAGTGTCATGTAATATTTTTGAATTCTGATTAACGTTAATAGCAATCTTGCAGTTTTTGATACTGTTTATAATTGCACTACCAATTAACTGGCTTAGCACTGCCTTTATTCTAAAACTGTCTCCAATGACCAAATTCTGTATATCATTTTGAATATTTAGCTCTATATCTTCATTTTCAAAGTCTTGTTTTATTTTGCTAACAGTATTATCTATTAGCGCTTTTATGCTAAATGTTTCACTCTTGACGTTCGTTGATTCTATGTATTGTCTAAACAAAAAAATTATGCTATTCAGAGAAGCTGTTACATTGCCTATTTTATAGTTATTTACTATTCTTCTAAAATGTTGTATCCAATCTATGCAATTTATACTTACTTGCCCAGATTCTTCTAGTTTATGGTATAGTTGATTCAGCATCTATCTGTTTTATAGTAGTGCTATTAATGCCTTCTATAGCTAATTTTTTAGTTAATTTATCAATTTTGTTTTGACCTTCATCTTCCATAGGCATAGAATGCTCCTGCTATTTTATTTCTAAAATGGTTTTGCTAGAGATTAAAAGTT
>NZ_LANP01000004.1 GCF_000964595.1 Orientia chuto str. Dubai
ATTGCTGTAGTAATGGATGCGTATAATATTGTTCTCATATATTCCTCATTTTTTTGATACTTTTCGTTTTTCATATTTGCTTCCTAATTTATAAGGGATTGGCACTTCAAATAAAAAAGTTATATAATTACTCTGTTCGGTTACTCTTAGACTTCCTTTTATCTGATGTGTAAGATGTTTGATAAATGCTAATCCTTCTCCTAGTTCTCGATATATTTCTAAATCTTGATTCTCTAGTTCAGCATTTATTCTTTGTAATTTTTCTTTAGAAATGCTTAGGCATGTATTTTGTACTGTAAATTGTAATATTTTTGAATTCTGATTAACGTTAATAGCAATCTTGCAGTTTTTGATACTGTTTATAATTGCACTACCAATTAACTGGCTTAGCACTGCCTTTATTCTAAAACTGTCTCCAATGACCAAATTCTGTATATCATTTTGAATATTTAGCTCTATATCTTCATTTTCAAAGTCTTGTTTTATTTTGCTAACAGTATTATCTATTAGCGCTTTTATGCTAAATGTTTCACTCTTGACGTTCGTTGATTCTATGTATTGTCTAAACAAAAAAATTATGCTATTCAGAGAAGCTGTTACATTGCCTATTTTATAGTTATTTACTATTCTTCTAAAATGTTGTATCCAATCTATGCAATAGCTAATTTTTTAGTTAATTGATTAATTTTGTTTTGACCTTCATCTTCTATAGGCATAGAATGCTCCTGCTATTTTATTTCTAAAATGGTTTTGCTAGAGGTTAAAAGTTTAACTTGAAAATTTATTGCTTTTAATCTCTAGGAATATTATCTGACTCTAAACCAGATAACATCAGGTATACAGTAGCATTTTGATTTTTATCAGTACATGCTTTTTTGTAATATTTCTGAAAAATTTTTCATAATATTAAACACTGATGCGAAATTATCGCATTCATGGTTGTAAAAACACATATAAAAAGCTTGTAACAATGATTATTACTGCATTAAGGCTTGTTTTATGCTATAATTTATAGCAGAGATTTTTACTAACAAAATTACCTTCTCTGTCAGAAGCAACTACTAATAAGTATTTTCCTTATTGGGTTGGTAGTAAAATGATAATTATCAATAAATTATTATAGCATCGTCCTTCAGGACCAAATTACTATAAACCTGGCGGAGGAGCTTTATTTTGTTAAGTTATAAATACTCTTTTGAGCTCAAACATATAAGATACCGCTCAATGTGTGAAATGCTTTCGTTCATATATTTATCTGCTTTATTTGCTTATTGCCTTAAACATATTAAACTTTCTTCTATTAATTCTAAATTCCTAATCTAGGACTGAGATTCTATGATATATTTTGTAAAATATATTAAATTAAATATTATATTACTCATAATTATTGTTAACTGTTACATAGCTATCACCAGCAAATGCAGTAGCACATTCCATACTTTCATTATTATTGCAACTTGAATAATGATTATTATGATATCCTTTAGAATCTTCTTTATCTACCTCAATAAAGCCTTCTTGGTCAACATAGTTGTTAATACCATCAAAAGTGTAGCGTCCACAGTTAATATCATCAAGCATGCCTTGCATCCCTGAATATATTGCATTAAATTTAATACTATATCCATCAAAGCAGTTTTGTATTGCTTTTTTGATTGGATCTAATGAATATAATGATCCAACAATTAATCCTTTAGAATCATAATGAGTAGCTGTAATTGTGTTACTTATTTCACTTTTTTCAAGTTTAAGCCAAGTAAAGTGCCTCTTTTGAAGGCCAAAATATGTATTGGATTGTTGTATAGGAATTATAGCAGTTTGAAAATCAGAAATTTTTTCATTTACTTTTAAAGTATTAAGTACTGTTGATAAACTGTCTGCTATTGTACGTGGAGCATCTGTTTCTTCTCCTATGTGATCATGTCCTGGAGGCATAATAACTGTTTTTGAATCTATTAATTCGTTTAAAATAACATGTACAGACATTTTTTGCTCAGATACAATTCCATATAATTTGCTTCTATATTCTATGACTTCCTTGAGCTTAAGATTTGCTGATTTAACTAGTTTAGGTAATACTTCTTGTTGAGCAACAACAAGCTGTGAAGCATCAATAGCATTTTTCCCTCCGTTTAAAACTGTATTTTTAAAATATGCACTTTTTAAAGTTGTATTTTTAAAAACTGTGTTTTTAGAAGCAAGTCCTGTTACTTCTAAAATAGGTTGATAAAGTGCTCTGAAAGACTTTGTTATATTACTAGATATATTTCCAAACATAATTTGTTACTATATATTAAAGTTTTTATAATTTTTATAAATTATTGTTTATAAATGATAACATAATTATACATTTAATGTCAATAATAAATAATCAATATGGCAAAAATATCAAGCAATAAAAAAGCTATATGATTAGTAATGAAGATCTTATAGTAGCTTATTTATATAACTTAAAGCAAAGTATAATAAAACTTACAAGTTAAGTAAAACAATTACCTTTTTAAAATTAGTTATTTTGAAACTTGAGGCTTTGTCACATCTGTATAGCATATTTATTAATTTACACAAAATCTAAGATTTTAGATGTTATGCTGCCATTAGCATTTTAAAATTCTCAAAGTATATATATGATCATTAGCTCCAACTATTTATCCTGTTTGAATCACACTAATATTTTCTATACCGGTAATAGTAATCTTAGCACTATGAAGACCCTTAAAAGCAAACATTAGTTTCATCTTTTAATAAATCTATGATCTTGCTCTATGAAATTGTTCAGAATATTCATTTTGGAATATTTGTATCTTTTGTTTCTTAGGTATATTAAAGTCATTAAGAATTCGATAGTCTTGCCAAGAGTCATTGCTCTATATAGTACCATTAATAGGTATAGTCCATTCTCCAGCTATTTCCAATTGCTTTCTTATATTTCTCAACCTCTTGATCTACCAAAGGAGAAAACATTAATTTAACTATCTTTGAAAAGTTGCATGATCTATTTTAGCTTCTCTTATACTTTTCATCTCTTCAGGTTCTATATAACTTAATGAAAATCTGCACTTCATATATACAAATAATCATAATATTATTATTTCATGTAATGAGCAAAACCCTTTTAAATACTTCAAGTGTCTTAGGATATGGTAAATAAAAATGGCATAAATCTTTTTTTTAGCTACTTATATTCTATATCACATAACTTGGCAATACTATAGAACTCTTCTGTTAATTCTAAAATCTTAAATCCAAAAGGTATGAAGGATGAAAATATCACTTACGTGGTATAGTTGTTCCAATTTTGGAAGGAATAATTGTGTCATATGAATTATTGCTACTAATCTTAATATAAATTTACCGAATTTTTTCGTAATACCCATAGTACACATACTCTACTACTCATAAGTAATTAACTTATCTTTTCAACAATTTTTTCAGCTAAACTCATGATAAATGCCTGTTAGGCATAATAGTACAAGCTATTATGATTAATAATTTAAGCTTGATTATGCGAAAAACTGTTATAAACATATGGTACAGCAAAATTATTTAAGCAATTGTTAGTAAAGTTTGCTTTAGATTTGTATAAATATTTTTGAAGAAAGGCAGAGCTTCTCATACTCCAGTGCATTTTTCTCTAGTTATTTATACTAATTTAAGACTGCTTTACCATGTAATAATTAGGTAGCTATATTTTCTGTGCCTTCCTTGTCAGTTTGAGTATTATTATCAGTAGATGTAGCATTACCATTGGCAGCAGATCCTAAAGCATATACTACTAATTCTTCTAGAGGTACTTGATACTTTTTTGATAACTCTACTAATTGTGTTATTGATTCCATTACTTCTGCTGGTATTACTCCTCCTCTTTCAGTTGATAACCAATTTGCTTGAAAATGCAAAGGATGTTGATCTGGTTTTGGCTGTCCTATCATTACTTGAAAAGGAGCTATTTGGCCACCAAAATTACAATTAATTGTAAGTTTCTTCATTTTAAATTAGCTATATATATTTTTAAATGCTTTAATGATAATCTAAATTTTCATAGTAGATGTATCATATTTATTTTTCTAATATAAGTAAATACTCTCTTTAGATTTCTTATTTTTTGATGTCTGATAGTAATTTATGGCCATTTCACCTCAGGAGGAAGAGACATTAATATAGCTTCAATATTGCCATTAGTCATTAATCCAAATTTAGTACCTCTATCATGTAATAAATTAAACTCTACATATCTCCCACGTTTCACTAATAAATCGTCATACTGGCTATTACTCCATGGCAAAAACATTTTACTTTTCACAATATCTGGATAAATAGCTAAAAAAGCTTCTCCAACATTCTTAGTAAAGTTAAAATCATTATCAAAATCATTGCTATTTAGATAATCGTAAAATATTCCTCCCACTCCTCTAAACTCTTTTCGATGTGGTAAATAAAAATAACTGTCACATGCTGCTTTGAATTTTGTATAATATAATGGATTATACTTATCACATACTGATTTGAAAGCTTGATGAAATTTTTTAGTTTCAAAATCATCAGGGTATAATGGTGTTAAATCACTTCCACCACCAAACCAATAATTTTCAGTTTGTAAATATCTAGTATTGAAGTGTACAGCTGGAACTAAAGGAGATTTCATATGAGCTACTACTGAAATTCCAGTAGCAAAAAAATTAGAACTGCCGTCGACTCTAGGTATAATATCACATAGTGCTGTTGGTGTGCTTCCATACACTTTTGAAATGTTAACTCCAACTTTAGCGAATACATTACCTCTCATTATAGATATTTCCCCCCCTCCACCTTCAATTCTATCCCATTTACTGCGGACAAATTTAGCTACTTTTACTTTTTGACTACATGCGTAATATTGCTCTATTAACTCAAATGAATTAATCAGCTTGTCCTGTAATCTCTTAAACCATTGGTAACATTTTTCTTGATATTCAAGCATTAATGCAAAATTTGACTGAGTTATTTAAGTTTTAACGTACCATATCTTATTTTTATAAAAATTGATAAATAAATTATTATTTAAAGTAAATTTATTTTACAATATGTTATTACTACAAACTTCTCCAAATAGACTAGATGCTGAAGCGCTCAAAATTTTTACATTAGCTATCTTACCATATAAGTTGCTACTTTTCTCATTCTTAGTATACACAGATTGCATGTAAGGTGTTTTTCCAATTATTTGATTTTCATATTTGCCATCACGATTAAATAACACTGGCACTATCTTACCAACCAACTTTTGATTGCACTCTAGTTGCTGTTGCATTAGCTGAGTTTGTAATATACTGAGCCTCTGTTGTTTTATTTCTTCAGGTATTTGCTCTTTAACAGCTGCAGGAGTGCCTGGTCTAGGGCTATACTTGAAAGAATAACATTGCCCAAACTGTGCTTCCTTAGCAATACTTAAAGTTGCTTCGAAATCTTTATCTTCTTCTCCTGGAAAGCCTACAATAATATCGCTAGAAATTACTATATCAGGTCTTAATTTTCTTAATTGTTGAATGATTTCTAAATATTTCTCTCTACTATATCGCCTGTTCATTAACTTTAGTATTTTGTTTGAACCAGACTGAATAGGCAAATGCAGAAATGGCATTAACTTTTCTTCTGTAGCATGTAATGACAGTAACTGATCAGTCATATCATTAGGGTGCGAAGTAATATATCTAATTCTTTGTATCTTGTCTATTTTTGCAATATACTTGATTAGATCTGCTAAACTACATTCTTTGCCACTCTGATCTTTGCCATGATATGAGCTTACATTTTGCCCTACTAGTGTAATTTCTTTTGCACCTTGTTGAACAATATTAAGAACTTCACGATATACCTGTTCCATAGGCCTTGAAAACTCAGCACCTCTAGTATAAGGTACAACACAAAATGCGCAAAATTTATCACATCCTTCTTGAACCGATACTAATCCGCTAACAGTTGGTGATTTTGAAACTTCAGGAAGTATATCAAATTTAGCAGCTTCAACAAAATCTAAATCAATTAGATGATTTTCTACATCTAATTTTTTTAGCATAGTAGGTAAATTATAATATGACTGAGGACCAACAATAATATCAACTGCTGGCTCACGAATAAAAATTTCCTCCCCTTCAGCTTGTCCAACACATCCTGCTACTATTATTTTAGCTTTTTTTTTGCCAGCTTTAAGTTGATTTTGCTGTAATTTTTTAATTCTACCTAATTCAGAGTACATCTTCTCTGAAGCTTTTTCTCTTATATGGCAAGTATTCAGTATTATTACGCTAGCATCTGCCATATTGGCAACAACATCATACCCCTGGGTTTCTAATAGATCTACCATACGATTAGAATCATAAACATTCATTTGACAGCCGTATGTTTTTATATACAACTTTTTATTCATATTGCTTTAAAATACTAAGTTATTTCAAATTTATTTTTATATATTTTTATTTGATTATAAAAATAAATTAATGCATAATACTGCATTATATCTTAAAATATACTTACCTTAGCATTAAGATACAAGGTTTTTTCATTAAAATAGCGTTAATTATAAGGTAATATATTATTGTTTCATCTTAAGCACTGTTGCGTTTTATGGTAGTTCAGTTATGCAAGCTTTTACAGTCTTAAATTGCGCAAATTATGCAGTCATTTAAGTTAATATAAAATTTGGAGGAGTATATATGGGAATTATTAGTAAAAATCATGCTAATGCTCTAGATAAGACAATATCACAACGGCAACCAGCAAGTAAGATTGATCAACTATTATCCTGTTTACATTGTAGTTTGTTAAGTAATAAAAGTGTAGTATCAGTTATTAATTTAACTGGAATTATCGGAAAAATAAGTAATTTAAAACCTTGTCTTACTTTACATGCATTAAATTCCGTAATAGAAAAAGCTTTTTCATTTAAAAAATTAGCAGCTGTATGTTTAGTAGTAAATTCACCTGGTGGATCTCCAGTACAATCAGAATTAATAGCAAATAGAATTATTCAGTTATCAGATCAAAAAAACATACCTGTATATAGCTTCGTTGAAGATGTTGCTGCATCCGGTGGGTATTGGCTTGCATGTGCTGGGAAGAAAATTTATGCCTCAAAAAGTTCAATTATTGGTAGCATAGGCGTAATTTCTTCTGGCTTTGGTTTACATGAAGCAATAAGCAAGCTTGGTATTAAGCGTAGAGTTTATACTTGCGGCAGTAACAAATCTATATTAGATCCGTTTCTGCCAGAAAAAGATAGCGATATAAAAATCATAAAAAATCTTCAGCAGCAAGTACATAATCACTTCATAAATTATGTAAAATCAAGGCGAGGAAATAAAATTACTCAAGAAGATAAAATTATTTATAATGGTGAATTTTGGTCTGGAGAGCAAGCTTTAGAATATGGTTTAATAGATGGCATAAAAGATATGTATAGCTTTCTAGATACTAAATATGGGGATTCAATCAAAATAGAATATGTATCTGCTAAACAAAGTTGGCTCAAAAAAAGATTAGGGTTAATAATAGATCTCAACACTGAAAGCATTGTTCAAAAAACATTAAACACCATTGAACAAAAAGCATCTATAGATAGATATAATTTACATTAATAAACAAATACAACAACAAAGTTATGGTTTTGATTAACATTAAGATTTGTGTAATAGAATTTTAATGTTAAAATACTAGTTATTGTGGTAACAAGAACAAGAATCCAAAGGTATTTTTTATCTATAAATCTAAGCAGTAGCAGTGATACAAATATTAATTACGTTGTGTCCATTTTAAATTCAATTCCTGATAAACACCAATGTTCTAACACATTTTTATACTTTTTTTCCTGTGTTAAGTTTTCAAAATTAGTACCAATTGCTAGTAATAATTCGTCCTTCATCTTTCCGATATAGCTATATTGATGTATTGTTCTGATTGAATATTTCTAGTATTGGCATACTATCGATATTCGTAATCTCAGTTTTTGATAAGGATAAGATATTTTCTCTTTGAGAAATTTTTTAAATCTTCTATGGAACATCTCTATATCCTTTGTAAACTATTTTCTTGATTTTTAGCTATGAATATAGCTGCTTCTTAATATTTATGTTATGCAAAATAAATTTGCTTTTTATATTTTAAAGAATTCAATGTTAAAACATTGAGTAGCAGTAATAAGATCAGTTGGCAAAGGTTCTAAGTTATATTGACTATCATAAGCATTACCATAGACTTTAACATAGTGATTGATTGTTTGGGGCATATTTATTCCAAGATATATTGACCTCAATATGGTGTATAAGGCTAAATAATGGCAAATTAATGGTGATGCTAAACGATGTTCTATTCTTAAGGGGAAACTATTTGGAATTCTAATTGCAACAGTACGATTATTACCACCATAAGAGATATGAGTTGGAGCCATAAAGTTTTTATTTAATCTTAGAAAATCCGCTTCACGATGAACAAATACCAAAAAAGTTTCCTTCATATAATGGCAAATACTATTAATTATTAAGGTTAGAATATTACAATCTTGTTCAAAGATGTTTGAGTTATTATAATCTAGTAATTCAATGTGAAAATGCAATGCATTACCATAATCAAATAAATATGGCTTAGCATCAAACTTTGATATTCCATTATATAATTGAGCTAATAGCTGAATTTTGGTTATAATATCATTAATTAATTGAGCCAAATATGTTAAATCTTCAGTAGGTGAAATTTCAATTTCATATTGATGACATCCTCTTTCCTTCTTTAAATTATAAGCTTGTAGATATGCATATAATTTTTGTTGAATATCTTGTGGCTCTAAGTAAAATTCTATTTCTACTCCAATCCTAAGCTTATAATTAAAATTTTGTGCTAATTTTTTTTGCAATTTCTCTAGCGCATTTACTTTTTTTAAATTATTTGATAGGTTTAAAAGAAAATTATTATTCTGCATGCAAGATTTAATACCTGATAACATCTCGTATAAGTTCTTTGATAAAAGTTTTATACACTCAAGTGGTGTATATCTACTTTCACCTCAGAATAATAAAACTATTGATTCTAAGCAAGTAGCAAATAATAAGCAGTTAGTTATTAATTATTTTGCAGCAAAAGAGCTTATTGTTTTAAATCAAAAGCATAGCAATAGTGTATATTATGCAAAAAGCTATAGTGATTATGCACCTATTGCTGATGCTATAGTTACTGATCTTCCACAACTAATATTAGGTATTCAAACAGCTGATTGTGTTCCAGTATTATTGTTTGCTGATAATGGTACAATGATTGGAGCAGCTCATTGTGGTTGGCGTGGCGCTAAAGCTAACATTATCAGGAATATTATTTCCTTAATGCGGAATTTAAACAATATGATCAATATAAAATCTATAATTGGACCAGCTATTCAACAAAACTCTTATGAAGTTGATGAACATTTCTATAATACTTTTATGCAAGAGAGTAATAATTATCAATATCTTTTTAAACGATTAGAATTTAATAATAAATTTTTATTTAACTTAGTAGGTTTTGTGCAAGATAAATTATTAGAAGAAAATGTTGAAATAGTTAAGGTTTATCAAGATGACACTTACTCATTGCCAGAATTATATCCAAGCTATAGGCGTGATCATCATATAAACTACCATATATTATCAACTATAGTAATGAATAATGCTTAAGTTACTTAATCCTAAGTGTTTTTTACAGTTATCTCGGCAAATATTACCTTATTTGATAATTATATTTATAGTTATTTTTAGCTATGGTATTTATTTATCGCTTTTTAATTCTCCAATCGATTATCAGCAAGGAGAGTTAGTAAGAATAATGTATATACATGTGCCATCAGCATGGTTAGCAGTAATAATATATACTTTGATAGCTTTATGCAGTTTTGGATCAATAGTTTGGAAAATTAGAATGCTATATATAATCGCTATTTCAGCAGCCCCTGTTGGTTGCTGTTTTACAGCAATTACATTGATTACTGGATCAATTTGGGGACAGATGACATGGGGCACTTTGTGGGTATGGGATGCTAGGCTAACATCAACGCTAATATTGTTATTATTATATTTAAGTTATATTATAGTAGTAAATGCAGGAGATAATATATTACGCTGTGAAAAACCAGCAGCAGTTACTTCTCTAATTGGAATCATTAATATACCTATTATTAAGTTTTCAGTAAATATTTGGAGCACATTGCATCAACAATCTAGTGTATTTAAAATTGGAGGTCCTACAATTCATGTTTTAATGTTAAAACCGCTAATAATAATGTTTATAGCATTTGTAATCTATTTTATTATTGTAATTATTTGTAGAGTTAATATACTGTTTACTAAATTAAAGTTATTTAATTCTATAAGCTTTAGGTAATAATTATGACTTATGTTGTTACTGATGTCTGTGTGAAATGCAAGTATACCGATTGCGTAGAAGTCTGCCCGGTAGACTGTTTTCATGAAGGGGAGGTTATGGTTGTTATTGATCCTGAAAAATGCATTGATTGTGGTGTGTGTGAAATTGAGTGTCCAGTAGAAGCTATAAAACCAGAGGCAGAAGAGTTGATTAAATGGATAGAGCTTGGTCAGAAATTTTCTAAAAAATGGCCACAAATTTTACATAAAAAAGCACCACTACCTCAAGCTGATTTATATAAAAATGAAACTAATAAGTTTGAGAAATATTGTATTTCAAAATAAATATTATCAATATGATGCTTAGTTTTAAGCACAAGAGATGATATTTTTGATAAATAAAATACTAAGTTTGTAATAATTATGATGATATTATCTATATATAAAAAGGCGGTGACTGCAGTAGTAGTATTAATTCTATGCAGTAGTATAGTATATGCAAAATTATTAGAAAATGCTTCAACTACAATAGAGCTAGTTTCACATCAAGCAAATGATTTAACACTTGAAAAAATCAATGAGCATATAAAACAATATATTCTTGATCATCCTGAGGTTATTGTAGCATCTATTGATGCTATGCAAAAAAGAAAACAACAGCAAGAACTAGAGCTTTTTTCTAAAGTTATTAGTGAGCAACTAAAAATTTTACATGATACTCATAAATTACCTAGTATTGGTAATGGTGATATAATCGTAAATATTTTTTATGATTATCATTGTAAATACTGTAAACAGTTAAATGTTTCAATTAATAAGCTAATTGCTAAAAATAAAGATATAAAGGTTATATGGCTACCATTACCAATTCTAGGGGAATTATCAAATTATTCTGCTAGAGTTGCTTTAGCAGTTTATCAAGTAAGTCCAGGTAAATTTGATTTGTTTCATAATAAAATGATGAGCTTAACTAAAATTACTTCCCAAGCTATTGAAAGTATTTTGGTTGAATATCAAATCAATGTTGATGAGGTTCTCAATTTAACTAATAGCTCTAATGTACAGAACATAATTTCAGAAATTAATAATATAGCTTTAAAATGTCGCTTAAATGGTGTGCCATTAACAGTAATTGATGGTCAAGTATATTCAGGACTAGTAGATAAATTACAGCTCGGCATTGATGCAGCTAGAGAAAGGAAAAAAAATAATCAAGCTGTTGTTTGTCCTATTGAATACAAGCAATAGAAATAATAGTAAATTGGTATAGACAATTTTTAGAATTAATCATAGTATTTTATGAGTATAGAATTAGGATTAATAGGTTAAATAATATATTAAATGTAGTGATCTTGGTAAGTAATAATGGGAAAAATCAATTACGAAGAGCTTGTTGATCAGTCAATGTTAAATGTTGTTAAACAAGCTCTTAAATTTGTTTCTGCAAGTGGAGATTTAGAAGATAATTACTTTTATATATCATTTTGTACAACATTTCCAGGCGTGAAAATATCAGAGCACTTAAGAACTAAGTATACAGAGCAAATGACTATTGTATTACAACATCAATTTTCAAATTTAGTAATTAAACATGATTTTTTCTCAGTTTGTTTAAGCTTTAGCGGAAAAGTTGAAGAAGTCGTTGTTCCTTGGAAATCAATAATGACGTTTATTGATCCTGTAGCTCAGCTAAGAATTAAGCTTATTTACTACGTAAATAAGCATAAAAATCAGCTTCATAAAAGTAATGCTAAAAATCAAAATCAGCCTAGTAGTCCAGTATCTATTAAAGGCAAGTTAAAAGATAAAAAAAATGCAATAGAAAATAAAGTTGTTAGTTTAGATAGCTTCAGACGAAGATCTAGCGATTAGTAGTTATATGTTATATATTTCTAATTCAGTTCAAATATATACAGATGGAGCATGTAGTGGTAATCCTGGCCCAGGAGGTTGGGGAGCATATTTAAGTTATAAAAATAAAGAAAAAAGAATTCATGGATTTGATATAAATACTACAAACAACAAAATGGAGTTAACAGCAGCAATAGAAGCATTAAAAACACTTAGGTATCACTGCAAAGTAGAACTATATACTGATAGTCAATATGTACAAGTTGGTATTACTAAATGGATAGAAAAGTGGATAAAAAATAACTGGAAGTCAGTTTGTAATGTTAATTTGTGGCAATCTCTTTATTCTTTAGCTCAAAATCATCAGATTAATTGGCATTGGGTTAGAGGTCATTCTGGTAATATCGGTAATGAAATTGCTGATAGATTAGCAAATAATGGAAAAATCAAAGCACTAACAATAGCAAATGAAAGTATTAAGAAATTTATTGGTTAAATATACAAGTAAGCTAGTTGGTATTGATCAATATGGCAACAAGTATTACCTTTTTTTAAAAAAAACTGGCTTTTTGAAGCATAAAAAAAGAATAGTAATTTTTAATGGTGTAGAAGATCCTTCTTCAATACCTTGCGAGTGGTATCAATGGCTGCATTATATGAGTAATCATATTCCATCTCAATCAAGTTTTAAAAAATATGATTGGCAAGTTAATAGAATACCAAATATGACTGGTACTGAATTTGCTTATTCTCCATTGATAAAAAATGGTAATAACTTTTTAAGACAAAATGTATCTTCTGATTATCAGTCTTGGCAACCTAAAAAATATGAAAATGCAATATAGTTTTTTAGAAACATTTACAGGCTTTTTTGTACTACTATTCGTAGTGCTATGCCTATATTTTGGCTATAGATCATATAATGATTACACAAAGGATAACAAATTTAAAACTATCTATGCTACTTTTCAAAATGTTGAAGGATTAAACAAAGGAAGTAGTGTGCTAGTATCTGGTATTAAGATTGGTACAGTTGAAAAGCTAACTTTAATGCCATCATCATTTGATGTAGCTGTAGAATTAAAATTATCTGCTGATGTAAATCTTCCTAATGATTCTCAAGCAATAATTATGAATCGAGGATTGTTAGGAGAAAAGTATATTACTATTCTTCCTGGAACAGGAGAAAGTTATATTGCAGATAAAGGGGAAATTCATTTCACTCAATCAGCTATAAATGTTGAAAGAATGATTGGTAAAGTATTTTCTGAGCTTTTTGGACATAACTATTTTAAAATTCCTTTTAGTAATAAGCAGTAAAAAATGTTAGTTAAGCTGCAACCGGTTAAGGGAAGTAAAGATCTACTACCTGAGGAATTTCATAAGCATGATTATATTATTAGCATCTCTAGAAAATTAAGCAAGCTATACGGGTTTCAGCCCATTGCAACTCCAATAATAGAATATACAGAAGTATTTAGCCGTACTTTAGGCAAAGATTCTGATGTTCTTAGTAAAGAGATGTATACTTTTCTAGATAAGAGCAGTCGTAGTATTAGTTTAAGGCCAGAATTTACTGCAGGCATTATGCGTGCAGTTATTCATAATAATCTACAATATCAGAAGATACCATTAAAATATTTTTCATCAGGCCCGGCTTTTAGGTATGATAACCCTCAAGCTGGACGACAGAGACAATTTCATCAAATTAATTTAGAATGTATAGGTGATAGTTCTCCATTTAGTGATGTGGAACTAATTCTGCTAGCTCAGGATATATTTAAAGCATTGAATTTAATTAATCGAGTAAACTTAGAAATAAATTCATTAGGATGTATAGAATCAAGATCAAAATACCAACAAGCTTTAGTTGAGTATTTCAGCAAATATAGAACCGAATTATCAATAGATAGCCAACGCCGTCTTATAGAAAATCCATTAAGAATTTTAGATTCTAAAAATTTGCATGATCAAAAAATATCTGCATCAGCCCCTAATATATATGATTATTATACTATAGATGCCAAAAATTACTTTAATAAAGTACTAGAATATTTAGAGTTTTGTGGTATCAAATATAGTATTAATACTAATTTGGTACGTGGTTTAGATTATTATTGTCATACAGTTTTTGAATATGTATTAACTGAAGTTGGAACTCAATCCTCTGTTTTAGGAGGAGGACGATATGATGGATTATTTGAACAAATGGGAGGGAAATGGGTAAAAAAAACATTACCTGCAGTGGGTTTTGCAGCTGGAATAGAAAGGCTAGCACTTTTAACTAATTATAACTTAGTTAATACAAGGCCCATAGTTATTATACCAATAAATGAAGAAAATAACCAACATGCTATTATGTTGCTACAAAAGTTAAGAAACAATAATATTGTAACAGTAATTGATTTGCAAGGCAATGTTTCTAAAAGATTAAATCAAGCTAATAGTATTAATGCTAGAAAAGTGATATTTATTGGATCGACAGAAATTCACAAGCAAAATTATAAAATCAAAGACTTAGATACTAGTGAAGAGTGTGTTATAATGCATAATGAAATACTTAATTATTTACAAAATAATTGATGTTATATTAAGTAAATTACTGTTTTATGGTTAAAATTAACGCTAAAACTATAACTAGGATTGCAAGTATTCAGGGAGTATATAGTTATCAAATACTAAAGTCTGAGCATACAATAGATTATATAATAAGTTTTATTATTACTTACTATAAAGATAAAAGTTCATTAGAGGATCTTGAATTAGATTCCACTGTACCTTGCTTTAAAATAAAGGTAAATTACCTTACTATGTTAATTAATGAAACTATAAGCAACTTAGAAACTATAGATATGATAATTTCATCACATCTTGCTAATAACTGGCAAATCAAAGATTTGCATTTAATGTTGCTATCAATTTTACAAGTTGCTATTTGTGAGTTAAAATTTTTTACTAATACTCCATATAAAGTTATAATTAATGAGTTTACTAATATAGCTAGTGATTTTGTACAAGAAAATGAAATTGGCTTTGTTAATTCTTTATTGGAAAAAGTTAGCTTTAATGTACGATCACTTAACAAAGATAAGTAATTAGTTTTCTAAAATACTTATAGTATAAGGCATTAATAAGTCAAATTAAGAAGAAAATATAGGAAAGATATTAAAGTTTAGAGATATAGAATTAATGGAAAAGGAATTACTTGAAAATAATACAGACAAAATCAACAATGAGTTAGTAAGTTATGGTATATAAAGATTTCAAGTATCCAAATACTAAGGTTAATCAAATAGCTATGAAAAAGTTTTTATCCTTCCAAAAGGCATGATAGGTTAAGGAATAAGTTTATAGAAAAAATTAATTTCAAAAGGACAATTTATTGATGTGTCTGGATAGAAGATAATGTATACCGTAACTATGGTTAGAGCATCTATAAGCAGAGCAAAGGTGCTATTAAGTCTATTAGCATAATTGTAATTAACTGCTACTTTTATATTTGAAGGTAACTACAATAAAGACATTTTGGAGATTTATGTAGAAGATGTATTAATCAAAGAGTTATAAAAAACTGAGTAAGTAGTTATATATTAGATAATACTAGCTTTTATATATAGAACTGTTATACCTTTTTTGATGAAATTCTTTAATAATTTTTTTAATTTTGATAGAGTATCTCTTATACTTTGTAAACTATTTCCTTAAATTACTTTTATTCACAATTTACCTCTCTAACTTTTGTACCTAATCTTTTCTAATCTAAAACTGAGGTTTAAAAATATATTTTTTAGTTTTCTATAAATTTTTATAAAATCGATCTATAATCTTCAATCTTACTATTTTATAATTACATTATAATTTATCATCTGATAATGCATATTTCTTAAAGAATACCTCTTATGTACAATAATTCAACAATAGATCAAGATGAAATAAAAAAGTTTAATTCGATAGCTAATGAATGGTGGAATCCAAATGGCAAGTTTAAACAATTACATTTAATGAACCCAGTTAGAATTAGTTTTATTAAGCAAAAAATACTAACACATTATAAATTAATAGATAATGTCTCAAAGCCTTTTAATGATCTAAAGGTTGCTGATATTGGCTGCGGTGGCGGAATAACATCAATACCTATGGCTAAACTTGGTGCTGCAGTTACAGCTATTGATGCCAGCAATGAAAATATAAAAATTGCTCAAATACATGCTAGTAAAATAGGAGTACAAGTTAATTATATTTGTACTTCTATAGAAGATTATATAAAAATTAGCAATGAAAAATATGATGTAGTTTTATGTTTAGAAGTTATTGAGCATATAAGCAATATTCAGGAATTTTTTTTATGTTTAAGTAAAATTTTAAAGCCTAAAGGCATGGTTATTATTTCAACCATAAATCAAACCTTTAAATCTTATATTTTCGCTATAGGTTTAGCTGAATATTTATTAAGATATTTACCAAAAGGTACTCATAATTTTAATAAATTTTTAAAGCCTTCTACTATTAACAATTTTTTGATCTCTAACAATATGTTCTTAAAAGAAATTCAGGGGTTATCTTATAATCCTATATTGCAACAATGGTACTTAAGTAATGATATAAGCATTAATTACATTATGTATATTACTGCAGTTTAAATTTTAAGCATCTACAATAACCATTAAGATCATAATATTTATTTTCAAGAATTAAGCCATTTTTCAGGCAAATATTAGATATTATTTCTGCTTTATTATAACTACATTCTAGATATAACCTACCATTCTGATTTAAGAAACTAGAAATAAAAGGAACTATTTTTTGATAAGATTGAAGTCCGTTATTACTACTAAATAAAGCTATGTGTGGTTCATATAATAATGTTTCACGTGATAACATATTTAATTCAGAATTTGATATATAAGGTGGATTTGCAATAATTATGTCATATTTTTCTCCTAATACTAATTTACTGAACCAGTTACTTTGTAATAACTTTAATGAGTTTATTAGTTTATATTTTTGACAGTTACGATGAGCAATATTTAAAGCTGACATTGAAATATCTACCCCTACTCCAATAGCGTTTTTAAGTTCAAGCAGTAAAGTAATAATTAAACATCCACTTCCAACTCCTAATTCAAGGATGTTTATTGGTATTGAAGTTTGATAATTAGCTATCTTACTATAATCTCTAACTACTGCATCGATTAAAGTTTCAGAATCAGGTCTAGGAATTAATACCGAGTTGTCAACAATGAAATTTCTGCTATAAAATTCTTTATATCCAACTAAATGGGCAAGAGGCAAGTACTTAGTACGCAACTTAATCAAGTGTAAAAATTGATTATAGTCACTGCTTAATAATAAGCGATCAGAATAAAAAAGTATATATTCTTGGCTTTGATTAATAACATGAGCTAGCAGTGCTCTAGATTCAAAGTGAGAATTTGAAATTTTATATTGCGATAGTAAATTTCTGCCAATTATAAGAGCATCTTTGATCTGCACACTAATAATCTACCTTTACAAAATATAAACCGGAGGATGGTGCTGTAGGGCCAGCCATTGCTCTGTTTTTTGCAAGTAAGATTGTTTTAATAGCAGCAGGAGGTATTTTACATAAGCCAATATAAACTAAGGTACCAACTATATTTCTTACCATGTGGTGCAAAAATGATGGAGCTGAAAAATAAATTTGTATTTCTGGATAGTTAGCAGTAATGATTTCAATTTTATTTAAAGTCTTTACAGGAGATTTTGATTGGCAGGCAGAAGACCTAAAAGAGGTAAAATCGTGTTTACCAATTAAATAATTAGATGCTTCAATCATATTAATAACATTTAACGGTGTTTTAACCCACCAAGTATGATTTTGATCAATAACTGAAGGTACTGTACGATTAATAATTCTATATTTATAATGCCTAGCTTTAGCAGAAAATCTAGCATGAAATTGTAAAGTCGTTAGCTCACAACTTATTAATATTACACGGTAAGGTTTTAACAAATGATTAACTGCAGCCATTAACTTGTAAGGATCATAGTAATATGGAAGATTTAAGCTATTAATTGCAGCAGTATTATTCTGTTTACTTTCTTGACCATCCTTACTAAGGCAAGCTTTATTATTTGTATTTATTAAGTCAAAATGTACCACCTGGCCTAAAGCATGCACACCGGAATCAGTACGACCAGCAGCAATAAGATTAATATTTTGTTTAGTAAATGTGGATATTTTTTCTTCGAGTAATTGCTGTATTGAAATGCTATTTTGTTGCCGTTGCCATCCAGCGAAATTAGTGCCATCATACTCGACAACAGCTTTATAACGCCACATTAAAAATATACAATAATTAAAGGTAATATTTCATATATACTAATAATGTAAAAAAAGTAAATTAAAAACTTTATTATTGCACTTAATAAAGTATGCTCTTTTCAACACAATGTTAACTAATATTTAATGATTAAAAACTATAACTTTTTCTGTAATTTTCTATACTTTAGTTAATTATTATATATCTTAGTTTTGGATTGGAAAGAATTATATACAGAAGTTAGAGTATAACTTGTGAAAAAAAAAATAGCTTAACAACATAGTGTTCAATTGTTGTAGTTAGTATATTAAATGAGCTCTTTGAGCTTAAACATAATATGATACCATTCAATATGGAATACTTTTGTTCATATATTATCTTTCTTAGTTACTTATTGTTTAAGCATATTGAACCTTCTATTAATTCTGCATTCTAATTTAAAACTGAGGTTTAAAACAACTGAGTCTGCTGAATAAAAACTACAAAATTTTATTAGCCCTTTTGAAGAAACTAACTATGTTTTAACTGATTTTTTATTTCTATTTTAAGTGCTCTTATGGGGGCTTATATCTTTATATATTATTTTATAATAGTAATTTATACCTTAAACTATTTATTCAAAAGCAGTAATTTACAAGCGATTTTTTATGCTTGTTTTATCATATAAAGAATTAAGTTTTTTTCTAAAGATAAACCCAAATATCCTTGCTATAATACTAATTATACAGCTACCTATCATAGGTAAAATGAAATAATTGATAATAAATACTAATGGATTAAATACAGTTATCATTGTAATTAATAATATTAGTATAATTAAAATAATAATACATTGTTGCATTTAAAATCTTCATCCCTAAACCTAAAATATTTAGCCAATATACTGGTAGTTAACTATATTGTCAACTATATTACATAATAAAAGCATTAATAATAGGAATTAATATAACTAACAAAGCACACAATATTGTGCTATAAAGCATATGTTTAGGTATACTTTGTTCTAAATTAATACAATTATTAATATTATTGCACTCACTATCTACATTGCTATAAGAAGTTTTTATTATTTTTGCTAGATAGAGGCATGATGTAATTCCTGAAAAAATTGTAATAGCAATTACTAAATAATTATGTTCATTTGCTGCTTCTAGTATTATATGATGTTTACTAAAAAATCCAGCTAATGGTGGTATACCTATTAATGATAAACTTCCTATGGTTAGGCATAATGTTGTTATAGGAGCTTTATAATACATTGATATTAAATCTTTAATATCAGTACATTTACTAATTGTGTATAAACTGCCAGCAGAGTAAAATACTGTAATCTTTCCTATTGAGTGAGCAGTTATGTGAGAAATAGCAGCAAATAAAGATTCATTGCTATTCATAAATGCACTTAGCACTATTAGGCCTAAGTTAGAGATAGTTGAATAAGCCAAAATTCTTTTTATATTAGTTTGAAAGATTGCTTTTAAGCTGGTATATACGATTCCACATGCTATAAAATATTGTACGTAATTTAGTAACAACGTTTCCTGCGCTAGTACTGAGAAAATGCTAGTTAATAAACAGAAAATCCCAACATTAACAACTGCAACTGCATGTAAAATTGCGCTTACTGGATATGGTGCTATCATAGCAGGTGGAAGCCAGCCATGAAATGGCACAATTGCTGCTTTTGCAGTACCACACAATATGCATAATACTAAAATAGAATTTATTGATGAAGTGTGAGACTGTAATATGCTATAAATTTCTACAAAATCTGTTGTATGATATTGGTATTGCAAAACTATTAAAGTTGGAATTAAAAATAGTAAAGATGGTAAATATAATCTTTGAGTATATTTATGTAAAACTTTATTAGTTCTATGAGAAATTACGTGTCTTATTAATGGAATTGTAGCAAAGGTTAAAAGTTCATAACATATCAACATAGTAAAAAAATTAGCAGAACAAACAATATAGTTACTGATTAATATGCATAGATTAGTACAAAGTAAAAATTTATTCTGATTTGGTTCATTATGAGCCTTTAAAAAACCAATAGTATATATTATTGATATTGGCCACAATATTGCTATTAGCAAAAGTATATTACTGCCTAATAAGCTTAATCTTAAGCTAAAATCAAAGTCACAAATACTGAAAAAAGTAGTATAGCATTCATGTCCAGCTTGATATTTAAAATATAACAGTATTGCATTAATAGCATGCAATACTGTTATTGCAAGCATTAATAGTTCTTTAGTAAAACTTTTATGAACTAGAAATGGAATAATTAAATTCCATATTCCTATTGCAGTAATTATAGTAAACGGCATGTAACATATCATATCATTATATAATAAAACAATTTTTTTTAGCATTAATAAACTCACATGATTTTTAGCAAAAAAATGGCTTCAAGTATGTTAATAATTGATTGTAGAATATTAACATCAAATAGCTAATAACGGTTAAAATTAATGCTCCATAATTATTACCTTTAGGTTTTAAGCTAATATTAGAAGAATGAGAGTATAAGTAATGAAAAATTTTATAATGGTAATTAAAACTCAGACAGCTGCTAATGGCTAAGATTATTATACTAAAATAACCCAGTGACTGTAAAATTGTAAAAAAAATATTTAACTTATTAACAAAACCAATAGTTAATGGTAAACCTAGGTTGCTAATTAAAGCTAGTGTAAATAATATACCAAACACTGGGCAAACTGATCCAATACCTTCAATATTTTTCAGATTACTATCATGGTAATATATCTCTATTCTGCTAATTAAAGAGTATATTACAGATTTAATTACACAGCTAGTTAACAATATAATAATAATTTGTGCACCAACAGTGGAGTTTTGTATATTAAATACCATTAGTGATATATAGCTTGTTTCTGTTAACACAGAATATGCAATTATTGACTTCAGATTACCTTGTTGAGTAGCGTAATAAGAACAGAATATTGTTCCTGCAAGTCCTATGGCATTGATAATATGATGCGAATGCAATGTGTTGATATAGTTAATACCAATAATTTTATGGACAAAATATAGCAAAATATAAAATCCAACCATGCATGAAATTGGAGCAAAATATGATAATATTAATGAAGAAGTATATTTATAAGTGTTAATAAGCCATGAACTCATTGGAAACATAGCTACTTTTAATAAGCATCCAGTAATGTAAAACATTATTGCTGCAATCAAAGTTTTTGAGTGTTGTTGTGGCAACCTGGAAATTATATCAGTAATATTCAAGCTACCAGTATTGCTTAGTATAAGTCCTATGGCAATAAGTATAAAAGTAGCACCAATAGTTCCTAATATCAAATAATTAATACTGCCAATTAAGGCTCGCTTATCAAAACCTTGAGAAAGCAGAGTATAGCTTGCTAATGAAGCAATCTCTATAAAAACGTAAATATTAAATAAATCATTACTAAGAATAATACCAGAAAATCCTGTGTGCAGTAAAAGTAAGATAGAATATAATAAATGAGATCTAGATGGAGTGAGTGATGATAATAAACTTGTTTTTATAAGTTGAGAGTTAAATGTTAATAATGAGAATAGAATAAAATAACTAAAAACAATAATTATTTGGTTTACCCGATCAACTCGATATTCTATGCCTATAGGGGCTTCCCAGTTACCAATTGCATAGAAATGTGGAGAAGATTCTATCATTGATAATACTCCATATATGCCTAGTATTATTCCTAATACTGCACATAAACGCGATATTATTAATGCAAACTTTCTACACAATACTGTTATTAGACTACCAAAAAATGGTATTAAAACCTCCAGTATTACCAAATGATCTTTAACAACTTGAAAAATATTACTCATCTTGTTTTAATTCTGTTTTTTATAGCTGTAATAAAATATCATTTTCATTACAACTATTAAAACTTTTATGAATTTGACAAATTAAGCTAAGGCCTACAGACATAGTTGCTATGCCTACAACAATAGCTGTTAGCATTAGTACGTGTGATATAGGATTGGAATAAGTAATAGGTGAACAATTTAGTTGTTTAAAGCATTGATCTATTGGTGTTATTCCATCTTTAGTTTTTGCAAGAGCTATGTAAAAAATTAGAACAGAGTTTTGAAAGACTGCTAAACCAATAGTTTTCTTAACATAATTATAACTGCTAAGAATTATGTATAATCCTAATGATAATAATACTGCAGAAAAAAAATAAATTAACTTATTGGTTAGTATCATAATTAATCACAAATAAATAATAAATAATTAATAAGCTAGCAGTTACTGCTATACCTACTCCTAGTTCAACAATAAAAATACCTAACGATTGACTATCATAGCTGAAAGTTATTACATTATAATTTAAGTAGTTTTTGCCATATAATAGTGCTAATAATCCTGTTAATCCATATATCATTACTCCTAAAGTAGCTATAATACTAAGTGGTAAAATTGCTAGCTTATGTCTTACTAGTTGTTGTGGATAGATGCTATCATATCCAATGATAGCAGAAGCAAGTATAGATCCTGCTTGAAAACCCCCCCCAGGAGAAACTTCGCCATTAATCTGAATATATAGCGCAAAAAGTAATATGTATGGTGTAATAATTTTAGCAATAATTGAAGATACGATAACATTATTACCTTTCATATGTGTTATTGATTGTTTTTTTTATTAGCAAAAATTAAAATTACTGATATTCCAGCACAAAGAATTACTGTAGTTTCTCCTAAAGTATCATATCCTCTATAACTAGCTAGTATAGCAGCTACAAATGATGGAATACCAATTTGTGCTACAGTATTATCAATATAGTATTTTGAAACATGATTATGCATTGGAGTTGATAATTGGCCGAAGTCAGGCAAATCGCAACAAACTAACATAAAGCATATTGCAAAAATTATACATATCAAACTGTAAGTTATATTTCTATATAACGGTAATTTTTCTACTGAAGTAAAATTATACTGTATTCTTTTTACAATTTTTAATAATATTACAGTAGATAAGCAAGCTCCAAGAGCCGCTTCAGTCATTGCAACATCTGGAGCATCCATTAACAAATAGCATACACAAATGATTAAACTAGATAATGACATTAATAATATAGATTTTAGTAAGTTATAGCTTAGTGCTAAAGAAATGTTTGCTATAATTAAAAAAAAACAGAATATATATAAAAATATGTTAGCAATATTAAATTCTAGAGGTAAATTAGGAAAAGAATTAGTAGTTAGCATCATGTTTTGAGTCTGCATTAATTTTCAAAGATTTAGGCTGATTACAATTATACCAAGTTTTAAGTAATGTATGGGTAGCTGTTGGTCCTAAAATATATATTAAGATAATTAAAATTAGGATTTTAAAAATACTAATACTTTGATAATTAATTATAGTTAAGCCAATTAATGACATTGGTATTCCACAGCTATCAGCTACTCCAGCAGCATGGACTTTAGCATAAAAATCATAAAATCTGATTAATCCAACTACACTTGAGACAATGAAAAATATCCCACAAGCTAAAAATATAAAGCCACAACTGTTAATAAAAATATGAAGCATGAATAAAATATTATTTTCCTAATAGGATTTATTGTACTATTAAAAACTAATTATAATCAAGTATTAATAACAGTTGTGATTCTAGCAAAGAGAATACTAACTTAAGATCATTTGTGGTGACCCCTACGGGAATCGAACCCGTGTTTCCACCGTGAAAGGGTGATGTCCTAACCGCTAGACGAAGGGGCCTTATCATTTATAAGCAAATATTAAATTTATATTATACAAGGATTAAATATATATCAATAAATAAGTTCATATAAGTAATAAATATTATAGCTTTTTTAATACATGATTCTTTGTGCTTCTCATTAAAAAATTATAATCTTTTGTTAGGTAAGAAATCCCTCATAGAAATACATGATAGATAAATAGATAACAAGACTAGTTATAAATTTATCTTGTTACTTTTATATAGTGGGTTTATTATTATCTATCTTAGCAAATACTTCATCCCATGATCCAGTCGTAGCACTTCTAGTATATTCTGTAACTCTATTTTCGAAGAAATTGGTGTGTTCTACTCCATTTAAGATTTGATCAAGCCATGTTAAAGGATTTTGTTCGATAAGATAATTTTCTTTTAACCCAAGTTGTAATAATCTTCTATCAGCTATATAACGAATGTATTTTTTAACATCTCTAGCTCCTAATCCTTCAATTCCTCCAACTTCAAAAGCTAAATCAATAAATGCATCCTCAAAATGTATAATAGTACAACATGCTTCATAAATTCTACTTTTTAAGTGTTCTGTCCAAACTTCTGGATTTTCTTGAATAAAAGTTTTAAATAATGTGATAATAGAATTTGTATGTAAAGTTTCATCTCTAACTGACCACGTAATAATTTGTCCCATCCCTTTCATTTTGTTAAATCTTGGAAAATTTAGTAAAATAGCAAATGAGGCAAATAGTTGAACGCCTTCTGTAAAGGCTCCAAAAACTGCTAAAGTTGTAGCAATTTCTTCTTTATTATCAACATTAAATCGCTGCATGTAATCATATTTATCTTTCATTGCTTTATATTTTATAAATGCCTGATACTCTGTTTCAGGCATACCAATAGTATCTAACAAGTGGGAATACGCGGCTATATGAATAGTTTCCATGTTTGAAAAAGCAGACAACATCATTTGTATTTCAGTTGGTTCGAATACTCTAGCATAGTGCTTCATATAGCAATTATTGACTTCTATATCTGCTTGAGTAAAAAAGCGAAAAATTTGTGTAAGGAGATGCTTCTCCCCAGGAGTTAAATTATATTTCCAATCCTTTATATCATCTGCTAATGGCACTTCTTCTGGTAACCAGTGAATTTTTTGCTGAATATGCCATGCTTTATATGCCCACGGATATGAAAATGGCTTATAAATTGGTCTTGCATTAAGTAATGACATTTCCTTTTCCTAAATTTATATTACTGACATGCTAAACATTCATCATTATGATTGTTTTGTGCTAATTCTTTATCTGTCAACCCATTCGTTGTAATCACATGTGAAACTTTCTCAGCTCGTTGAATAGAAGTAGATCTGCAATAATATAAGCTTTTTATATTTTTTTTCCAAGCATCAAAATGTATGTCATGTAATAATTGTTTGCTACAATTTCCTGGCAAAAATATATTTAGTGACTGTGATTGCGAAATATATGGTGTGCGATCAGCTGCTAATTCTATCAACCAACGTTGATCAATTTCATACGCTGTTTTATACACCTCTTTTTCGTGATCAGATAAGAATGTTAAATGTTGTACTGAGCCTTCATGAGTTGCAATAGAAGACCAAACCTGATCATTATTTAATCCTTTTGATTCAAGTAATTTCTCTAAATTTTTATTTTTGATAGAAAATGAACCAGTTAAAGTTTTTTGTGTAAAGCTATTAGCAGCATATGGTTCAATACCTGGGGAAGCATTGTTAGCTATAATTGAGATTGAAGCTGTTGGAGCTATTGCTGTTTTATAGCTAAATCTTTCCTGTATATTGCATTTTTGAGCATCCAAACATGCACCTCGCTCTTTTGCTAAAACTACAGACATGTTATCTGCCTGTAATTTTATATGTTCAAATATTTTTTTATTCCAGACTTTTGCCATTACAGAAGCAATTGGTATATTATTAGCTTGCAAGAGTGAATGAAATCCCATTACTCCAAGTCCAATGCTACGCTCATGCATAGCAGAATATTTTGCATTAGACATTGTGTCTGGAGCATTATTGATAAAATCTTCAAGTATATTATCTAAGAATCTTATAATATCTGGTATAAAATGTTCATTACCTTGCCATAGTTCAAAATATTCCAGGTTTAATGAAGACAAACAACAGACTGCTGTTCTAAGATTATTTATGTAATCACGACCAGTTGGTAGAGTTATTTCGCTGCATAAATTAGATGTTCTTACTTTTAATCCTAACTTTTTATGATGCTCAGGTAAAGATTGATTAACTGCATCAATAAATAGAATATATGGCTCCCCAGTTTCAATTCTAGTTGTTAAGAGTTTAGCCCATAAATCTCGAGCTCTAACTACATTAATAACTTTATTATCATAAGGGCTAACTAAGTTCCAAGGTTCATTTTTTTCCACTGCTTGCATAAATTGATCAGATATTACTATACCATGGTGAATATTTAATGATTTACGATTAGAATCTCCACCTGTATGCCTTCTAATATCAATAAATTCCTCTACCTCTGGATGAGAAATTGTCAAATATACAGCTGCACTTCCACGTCTTAGAGAGCCTTGGGAAATAGCAAGAGTCATAGCATCTTGAACTTTTATAAATGGAATAATACCGGAACTATAACCATTTGCACCAATTTTTTCATTAATGGCACGAACATTACCCCAATAGGTGCCAATTCCTCCACCACGTGATGCTAACCAAACATTTTCCATCCATATATCTGCTATTCCCTGAAGGCTATCTTCTACCTCATTTACAAAGCATGATATTGCTAATCCTCTATTAGTACCTCCATTACTTAATATAGGAGTAGCTGGTAAAAACCAATGCTGACTCATATAGTCATACAACCTTTGAGCATGCGATTTATTATCTGCATAATAGCTTGCTATTCTTACACATAAATCTTGGAATGTCTCACCTTTAAGTAAATATCTATCTGCAAGAGTAGCTTGACTTGAAGTAGATAGTAACTTATTTCGTTCATTATTGATCTTTATACTAAATTTTGATGAACTTACCATATCAAAAAACTTAATTCTATAATATAACCTTTAATTGTTTAGCAAGACAACTAATTTCAGTACCTTATTGTGGTGGAGAATTGTTTACTGAGTTTTTTTTTATAAATCAATACCCATCTTTAGTTTAATTTAGCATTACTAAACTATTATTTGGTAATAATAAGTTATTATTGAATCTATTCAATCTAAAAAGATTAATATTTTATCAAAATTTTCAACTATAGGCTGACTTACTGGATGCTTACTTAGTAAATTAAGACTATAGGCACTTATTATGCATATAATTTTCTTGTTGCATAAGAGACACGAAATAAAACTAGAATAGTTAATTTGTAGAACTTGCATATATTAATACCTGCAATAAAAAGTTAATAATTTTCATGGCTCTTTTTATAGTGCCAACTGTAAATCGAGGTGCTGTTATCTGTGTAGCATATTATAATTAATTTATTAAAATCTGAGATTTTAGATGTTATACTGCTATTAGTATTTTAAAATTCTCGAAAACGGATACATAATCATTAGCTTGGCTATTTTTTTGTGATCATACAAATATTTTCTATAACAACAATAGTAATCTTAGTACTATAAGACTTTTAAAACTAATGAAACTAAGTATTAGTGTAATGCATTTTTTAATAAATGCATTATCTTGCTCTATAAGACAGAAGTATTACTACTGCTCTTATCGATGCTGTAATTGCATAGATAATGTGACTTTTCAAAGATGGTTAATTGTGTTTTCCTCTTTATAGATCAAGAGGTTAAGAAACATAAGGAAGCGCTTAGAAATAGCTAGAGCATGGATGAGACATATTAAAATGGTAAATGGATATATCTATATAGCAATTCACTCTTGTAGCAATATTATCAAATGCTTATAACGAAAACGTAGAGATGCTGCAGCTGCTAAGGTAATTTTTTCAGAAAGTATTTAAGAATAATGCTATACCAAAATAGTGATATATAAGAGTGTAGTAATACTTCCCGCTTAATGACTTTATAAAAACCTCCGCTGTTTGTGTTTGAATTGTTCTGAAAGCTAGTCGCTTCTAGTGCACAAGCTGTTGTCTTCATAAGCTTATACTATACACTAGCTTTCTCTATTTCATAATCTTTTGTAACTTATATTACTAATATATTTTTAACATACAATGTCTTTGATATGCCTTAGTTAATAAACACACATGCAATATAAGTATTTATGCTTCTCTTGAGCGTGAATATCTTTTTTGCCAGTTATCAAAGTAAATTTTAGCAACATCATTATTCTGAATAATAACAACATTTTCAGCATTACTTTTATCAGCTGCTTCTGTAAAATTAAAAGAGCCAGTAATTACTTTATTATCATCAATAATCATTACTTTATTATGTGCAATTCCAGGTACAGTATCAATTCTAACATCAATACCAGATTGCTTTAACAATTTAATTTTAGAATATTTTCCGCTAAGATTACTTTTGTCTAGTATCACAAATACTTTTACGCCACGTTCTTTCGCTTTTACTATTTCATTTGCTATACTAGCAGATGTAAATCCATAAGCTTGTATATATATACTGCTATTGGCACTAGCAATTTCTTTAGTTATTAGAGTAGCACATCCAGAAGATGAAGGTGTAAAACAAATATCTAAATTAGCCTCTTTACTAATTACAGTCTGATGCCTCGGTTCTAAGTCTGAATATTTAATACCAGCTACAGCACCAATTGTAAGATTAACAAGCATGACTGCTAGAGTCTGGCCTTTAATAAATTTAGATTTTCTTGATATGTTAGTATTTGTCATATCTTATATTTCTTAAATAAAGTCAACATTTTAATATTAAATTAATATAAATACAACTATAAATTGCTTGATAGAGATATAGAATTAATAGGGGGTTTAATATACGGTTCTATTGCATCTATTGTTCGTTATGTGATTATAGAGTGTAAGTATCTTAAAAACAATATTTATGCTATTTACTATATTTCCAAGATACTTGGAGTATTTGAAAGGATTTTGCTCATCACCTAAATAATAATATTAGAAGTGCAGATTTTCGTTAAATTATAGATAATTTAGAAGAAATAGCAAGTATAGCTAAAATAGATTATGCAACTTTTTTTCTCCTTTGGTTAGTTAAGAAATGTTAGAAAGCGATTAGAAATAGCTGGAGAATAAACAAGATACATTAAATGGTAAATTGTATTTATTTTATAAAAAAAAGAATTAAACTAATGCTTGGTTTTAAGAGTTTTCACTAGTACTAAGATTACTATTGCCTGTATAGAAATATTCGTATGATCCAAAAAGGAAATAGTTAGAACTAATGATTATGTAGCTTACTTTCGAGAATTTTAAAATGCTAATGGCAGTATAACATCTAAAATCTCAGATTTTATGTAATAAATATGCTACACAGATATAAACAGATGTAATTACAAAGTTTATATATTCAAAGTGCTGTTTTCTAACTTTCTAATGTTTTACAGGTTTTTACTAAACTTAATTTTAATATTTGTATTTATTATTTCTTATTTTGAATTAACATGAATAGATTAAGCTATACACATCGTGGTTTACTACCAGGCATTCTCAATAATTAATGGAAATTGCATAGGCCTTACTATTGCTAAATCAAATCTAACGTTAAAATTACTATATTGCTTATTGTGGTAAAGATACAGCTCAGCTGCTTTTCTAATTCTAGCTATTTGATTATGACTACATATAGTATCATCAAAATTTGATCTACGGGCTTTAACTTCAATAAAAATAATAATTTGACCTTTAGTACATATAATATCAATTTCCCCAGCGCTGTTACGCATTCTATGAGCTATTAAACAGTATAACCTTATACAGTACCTAGCAATTATTAACCATTCAGCTAATATTCCTAGATTGTAACAACTTATCATTAACGTCCTTTTAAACTGCTAGCACTTTTTATACACGATAATATAGCTAAAAACTTTAATTTTTATTGTTAAAATTTAATTGATTATCATACTCCTTAACCCAGTGATATGTAAAATACATTACTAATAAAAAAACTGTTGAAGTAGCCATAATATAAAATGCTGGTGCAATATGTCCAAGTGTTGAACCATAATTGTTTTTTATTGTTCCAGCTAACCAAGTTGTAATTGTTGGAGCAGTACCGCCAAATATTGCATTACCTAAGTTAAAACTAAATGCTATACCAGTGAATCTTTGCTCAGGAGTGAATAATGAAATTATAAAGATATAAGATACTCCTGAAACTCCACCTGCAAGCATGCCAAGACCTGTTAATCCTAAAAGCTGATGCCAGATAATATCTGAAGACATAAGAGAAAAAACTACAGCCGCCATAATTACTGTAGCAGCAACGGAGTATATCATCATTTTAGTTCGTCCTAAAAAATCAGAAATAGCCCCAGATATTGGCATACAAATCATTAAAATACAAGATGTATAAAATAAGTAATATAAAGCACTGCTATTATTAAAATGTAATATGGTTTTATAAAAAACATTAACACTCTTTACAAGATATACAATACTACTTGTTACTCCTCCAACACAGAAAGTTATTAACATTTTATGCTTTGCAGTTCTAATAACATCAACTAGTGGATATTTTAATAAATTCCTCTTTTTGACTAACGCTAAAAACACTGGAGTTTCAGCTACTTTAATCCGTACATATAGCCCTATTAATCCAAGAAAACCACCTAGTAAAAATGCTATTCTCCAAGCATCTTTAATATCAAAATAATAATTTTCAACTATTATACCAACAATAGTAGCTAACAGCATCCCTGCAGTATTAGATCCATGTACCAATCCTGTAACTAATCCTGGTTTTAGATTATGTTGGTGTTCTAAAACAAAAATAGCAGTTCCTGCTCCCTCACCACTTAAGCACAGTCCTTGTGTTAACCGCAATAATGCTAATGTAAGTGGAGCTAAGTAACCAATCTGGTTAAAAGTTGGAATTAATCCTATCAAAAAGGTAGGAATGGTCATGCCTAACATTGATATAACTAAAGATATTTTTCTGCCATACTTATCTCCAATATAACCAAAAAATATTCCACCTACAGGCCTTGCTAGGAAGCCTACAGCAAACAATGATAAAGCAGATATTACTTGTACAAACTCAGAACTTTTTGGAAAAAACGCTTGTCCCAATTGTAATACAAAAATTGTATATAATGTGTAGTCAAAATACTCTAATATATTTCCAAATATTGCTGCAAGAAAAACAAATTTGTACTTATTTTTACACATAAAATTCTGGCCTAATTGTTAAATTATTATTTGTTAATGCTAAAAGTGCTGGAGAGTAATTCTTGATATTTCTGTAGAATAAATGATGCATTGATACTTAGAAAGCTAAATTTTGTTCCAATTTGAGTAAATTATAACAAAATAAAATTATGTAAATTCTCATTTATTTGTAAAATAAGTGTATATGCATTTTGGCATAATATATCTGATTGTCAAGTATTAACGATATATCTCTATTTTATTATAAGCTATGTTAATATTAGTACTATAATCTTACTCTTACAAACTCAACTCTATTTAAATTAGAACATAAAGTTAAGATAATATTTTTGTTATTTATAGCAGATACTTTAGCTACTGCAATTCCATAAGGATAATATTGTCCATCTCCTGACGTTACAAATATTTCTTCAGGCTGAACCTGGGCATTTTCATTTAGATATGATAGTGTTACAGCATAGTTATCACTACCTCTACCAACAATAATAGCTCTTTCCTGAGAAATAGATGATATTACTGGTATTTTTGAATTTGAATCAGCTAAAAGCAAAACTTTAGAGTAATTATCACTTACTTCAATAATTCGTCCAATTAACCCATAATTATCATATACAATATTATTTTTCTTCACACCTTGATGTAGTCCTGCTGATATAATTCCTAGTTTGTTATACTCAGTTGAGTTAATTGCTAATAACCTAGCAGTAATTGAATTACTAAGCTCTTCTTCACGAAAGTTAATGAAATGTTTTAATCTTTGATTTTCAGCTATTGATATAGCGAGTTTTTGCTCAACATCTTGTAAATAAGATATTCTTAAGTTTAATTCAGCATTATCCAATTGTAATTGATTAAGAGATTTATAATACTGCGCAATATTAGTGTATTTATTACTAATAAAATTTAGAACTGATAAAGAAGTTTCAAGTATTTGACCTGTATTTTCTAGTATAATAGACTTGATACGCTGAGTGTTAGAAAAACAGACTATAAATATAGATGCAACAAGTATAAAAACAACTGTAATTAAACGAAATTTAGTTAATATAGTTAATAAATATTTTATTATATTTTTGCTCTGATACTTATAGCGATTTTCTAAAAGAGCCATAAAAAATTAGTGTTGCTTGAACAATACATGTTTAAATTTGCCAAAGTCTTCTAATATTTTACCACATCCTAAAACTACACAAAACAAAGGCTTTTCAGCAATTAACACTGGTAATTGAGTAGCTTTTTTTAACACTAAAGGTAAATCTCTAGTTAAAGACCCTCCACCACTTAATAATATTCCTCTATCTGCAATATCAGCACAAAGCTCTGGGGGAGTACACTCAAGTGTAGCTTTAATTGCTTCGATTATTTGATTAATTATCTCAATTAAACTCTCAGCAATTTGTTGTTCAGAAATTATAATTTCCTTTGGAATACCATTAGTTAAATCTAGACCTTTAATTGGCATAGTTTTAGCTTCAGTATTTGGAGAAAAATAAGCAGTTGCAATTTCTTTTTTTATTCTTTCAGCTGTAGGATCTCCTATTGCTAAGTTATGATAACGTTTAATGTAAGACAAGATTGCCTCATCCATTTTATCTCCACCTACTCGTACTGACCTTGAACATACAACTCCCCCAAGTGATAATACTGCTACCTGTGTAGTACCTCCTCCAATTTCTACTATCATTGATCCAGTTGGAGAAGTAACAGGCAATCCAGCTCCAATTGCTGCTGCCATAGTCTCTTCAATTAAAAATACTTCACGCCCTCCAGCACTCTCTGCTGCTTCTTGTATAGCACGCCGTTCCACTGGAGTTGAGCCTGAAGGCACACATATGATAATCATTGGTCCAGCGAAGCTTTTACGATTGTGTACTGAGTGAATAAAGTGCTTAATCATCTCTTCAGCACCTTTAAAATCAGCAATAACTCCGTCTTTTAGTGGTCTTTTTGCTTCAATATCTGATGGAGTTTTGCCTAACATCATTTTAGCTTCATGACCAAATGCATATGGTTTATAAGTTCCACCATCACGAATCAATGCAACAACAGATGGCTCGTTTAATACTATTCTTTACCTTGTACATAAACAAGCGTATTAGCTGTACCAAGATCAATAGCCATACTAGAGGAATATAAACTTAGTACTTTTTCTTTGACTTTTTTTATATATTTCTTAAAAAGCATAATCCACAATAGAATAAAATTATAACTCAACACATAAATATAGCTGTCCTTGTTTGGAAGTAAATGTAAAATATTAATTATTCAAGAATTAATTAATATTTTATAATAGCGTTATAGTTCTATTCTTTATAAGAATGATAATATCAATTACTCTATAAATACAAAAAATGATATATTAGTTGTATAGTTTATTACTTTTTTTTGTGGGGGAATCCAATAACATCAATATTGGAGCTGAAATAAATATTGAGGAATATGTACCTATGATAATACCGATAAATACCAGAATACTAAAACCTCTAATAGCAATTCCGCCAAAGAATATTAATGCTAAATTTGCTAATAGAGTTGTAAGTACTGTTAGTATAGTTCTTGATAATGTAGCACTAATACTAATATTGATTATATTTTCGATAGGTTTGCTAGAGAGATTGGTTTTATTCATATTTTCTCTAATACGATCATAGATAATAACTGAATCATTTACTGAATAACCAATAACTGTTAGTAAAGCTGCAACACTACTTAAATCAAATTCAAGACCACTAATGCTCATAAAACCCATAGATAATATAGCATCATGCATAATAGCAATTAATATACCTATACTAAATTTCCATTTAAAGCGAACCCATATATATATAGCAATTCCAACAAGAGCTAGAGTTAAGGCTTTAATACTAGATTTAATTAAATAGTTACTAACTTGTGGTCCAATAAAACTAGTTTTTCTTAATTCCACTTTACAATTAAGTTTTGTTTCAAGAATACTTTTTATTTGGTTGGTTATTAGTTCAATGTCATTATTTTGAGAGTTATTTGGTATTTTTATTGCAAAAACATCGTCAGCTCCAAAGTTATGTATTGATAATTTTCCAAAAGAAGTATCATTTAAAGCTGTTCGAATCAAGCTTAGCTGGGTAAAAGGGGATATTTTGATCTCTAAATTTATTCCACCAACAAAGCTTGCACCAAGGTTAAGCTTAAAAATTAACAGACTAACTATACTAAATATAACTAGTAAACCTGAAACTAAGTAGTTTACTTTTCTTAGTCCAACAAAGTCTATTGTTAATTTATTAATTATTGATTCTAGTGTCAGAATTTGCATTTTAACTCCAAAATATATTATCTGTTTAAAATATTCTCTAACATAGCAGTTTATATTAATTTTAGTCAATACTAACAGGTTGTTTCTTCTAATGAGGCTATGTTTTTAATTTTATAAATCATATTTAATGCTTCTTTAGGAGTTAATTGATCAGGATTGAGTTGTTTTATGATTTCTATTGTTTTAATAGGATAAGCAGGTGGTAATGTTGTATTATTTTGTATAGTATCGCTCTTAAATTGACTAATATCAGCCTTATTATGTTCAAGCTCAAGTAATATTTCTTTAGCTCTTTTAAGAACTATTTGAGGTAAACCAGCAAGCTCAGCAACATGGATTCCGTATGATTTATTTGCTGCTCCTTCAATAATTTTATATAAAAAGGATAATTTACCATCTGAATCATGAATTTTTACAGTAAAATTTTTTAGCGACGGTAATTTTGAAGCTAGATCTACTAATTCATGATAGTGAGTAGCAAACAAACATCTGCAGCTAATATTGTTATGAATATACTCAAGACAAGACCATGCAATTGATATGCCATCATAAGTAGAAGTGCCACGACCAATTTCATCTAATATTACAAGCGACCTAAATGTAGACTGAGCTAAAATCACAGATGTTTCTACCATTTCAACCATAAAAGTTGATTGTCCACTGGCAAGATCATCAGCTGCTCCAATACGACTAAATAATTTATCAACTACTCCGATTTGAGCTGACTGAGCCGGAACATAGCAACCTATCTGAGCAAGTATTACAATTATTGCATTTTGACGTAAAAATGTACTTTTGCCAGCCATATTTGGACCAGTAATTAACCATATTCTCTGATTATTTTGTAAATTGCAGTCATTATTAATGAAATTTTCATGCTTTTTCGTTATTAATTTTTCAATTACAGAATGTCGACCAGCGACAATATTAAAAGCTAAATCATTTGTAATCTCCGGTCTGCAGTAATTATATTCATGTGATATATATGCAAAATTACAAAATACATCTATTAAGCTAATGCTCTTTGCTAAATTGTTTAATTTTTTAGATTTTAAAGATATAGCCTTACATAGCTCGACTAAAATCTCTTGTTCGAGAGCTATAATCATACCATTTGCATTAAGCATTTCAGCTTCTAAATTCTGTAATTCATTAGTAGTAAATCGAACAGCAGTAGTAGTAGTTTGCTTATATATAAACTTGTGATCAGTAATTTTATGAGCATTTTTACTACTAACTTCAATAAATAACCCTAAAACATTGTTACGGCAGATTTTTAATGTATCAACTAATGTTTCCTGACGATATTGTAACTTTAATTGTTCAATAAAGTTCGAGCTATTATGAACTAAATGGCGTAGTTCAGCTAATTTAGCATTGTAACTACTTTTTATAAATCCACCATCATTAGTACTATTAGGTAGGTCAGTTAATAAAGCTGAGTCTAGTAGATTATATAATTCATTATCTCCAAATAATGGATTATAAATTTTCTCTAGATATTTAGGAATATTTTGATCTAAAACTTTTGCTAGTTCTTCTTTAATGTTTAATGCTAATTTTAAAGATATTTTGATGCATTCTAGGTCTTTAGGTAATGCTTTTGCTATTAATATTCTACTTAGTGCCCGTTCTATATCTGGTGCTGACTTAATAATCTGTCTTAAATTTTCAACTAGCTGTAAGTTTTGATAAAAAAAATCTGTTACCTGTAATCTTGAATTAATTGAGTTAACATTTGCTAAAGGAGTCGAAAGAAATTTGTATAACAACCTGCCCCCTTGATTTGTTACTGTAGCATCGATTACTGACAATAAGCTACCTTTAAAATTTCCATTTAGAGCAGATGTTAGCTCTAAATTTTTCCTTGCTGAAGCATCAATTAGCATAAAATTTTCATGACTAACTATTTGTGGAAATGGTAACTTAGATTTACTATGCTTTTGTATAATATTAAGATACTCAAGAATAGCTCCCACTGTTGATACTTGAGCATTATTAAGACTACCTATAGAGTCAATTGTAATAATTTCATAATAATTTTGAATTATTCTTTGGGCTTTATTGAATGAAAAATAACTTTCTACTTGATATACTATTTTTTGTTTATAATTATCAAATAAAGCTAATAAACTTGAATTATGTTGTATAGACTCTGATAAAATTATTTCTTTAGGATTAATTCTTGATAATTCACTAGTTAAATGATGTATTGCAACATCAATAACTATAAATTCTACAGTGCTAACATCACAATAACATATAGATGCTGTATCTTTATGGATGACAATTGCAGCTAAATAATTAGGAGCATTAGCTTTGATTAAATTTTCTTCAGTTATAGTACCAGCAGTAATAATTCTTACTACATCTCTTTTTACTACAGCCTTGTATCCATCTCTTTTTTTTGCTTCTTCTGGTGATTCTAGCTGCTCACATAATGCAACTTTATATTCTTGTTCAACTAACCTTGGTAAGTAAGACTCTAGAGCATGATGTGGTATTCCACACATCGGTAAATCTTGACCAGCATGTTTTCCTTTTTTAGCTAAAGCAAGCCCCAATAATTTACTTACAGTAATAGCATCATCAAAAAACAATTCATAAAAATCACCTACACGAAATAAAAGAATACAGTACTGATGTAAAAATTTTATATCAAGATATTGCTGCAGCATTGGTGTTGCTTGACAATATTGATACTTATTTCTAAAATCTTCTCTAGTAAGCATTAGCCAACAATAATTTTTAAATACGGTGTTTTTTCTTGTTATCAGATATTAATAAAGCAATATAATTTTTATGTAAAAACTTAACATTTAATATCCAAAATATACATACAATGATAAATAATATAGTTAAGAATATGATAATATCATCATATTTGATAAATGGCATAATTGAAAAAATTGAAAATTGCATAATGCTACTAACTGCTTTGCCAATTTTTGCTCCAGCAACTTCAACTGCAGCCTTACCTTTAGTTTTTATTTCATCATCAAGAGGAATATAAGCCATTTCCTTAGTAGCATCAAATATAGAATATTTTACTCCTTTAGCTAGGACATTTTGTATAGTTCCAATTAACACAATGATAGATAATGATGACACACAATGTATTATTGATTCAAGATAATTTTCTAATGCAATACTAAAAAAAAAACATGTTCCAACAACTAAAATTATTACCGGGGTAATAACTGCTCCATAATACCATCCTAAATAACGAATTATACTACAACTTAAAAATGAACAGATTATTGAACTTATTCCAGTATAAATAAGTATTGTACCTTGGTATGTCATAAATTGTTCAGTAGTAGAATATAATTCTTGAATTTTAGACATCCATACTCCTTCTATAATATTTATTACAACGCTATAAGAGATAATCATACAGCAAATTTGCCATAAATATCTAGATGACAAAATCACTTTTATGCTTTCTTTAAGATTCATTTTAAAGCATTGATTTAAACTTGCTTTGTTGCTCATAAATGAATGTACTATGCGAGTTTCTATGAAGCGATGTAATAATAATATGATAATAGTTGATAGAATAACAATTATCATTAGTGATTTTATCAGTATTTCATCTGTAGTTAATTCGCTACTAAACAATTTTATGAAAATATGGTTTTCTCTAGAAAAATAAACTACTATATTACCAGATAGCAGTAAATTTGATTGACCAAATAAAGTAAGAAAGGGGTAAAAATGTGTAGCTTCTTCAGTAGTAGTAATCTTATTAGCTAATTGCCAATAAAGTAATGAGAAAACTACAATAGGCCATAATTCTCCTATTATATAGAATAATACATCTCCCCAATGTCCCCACATTTTTATAAACCATTTAAGGTGAGGAAATTGTAATGTATATAGTTCAATGGTTTCAGGATTTGGATAAAAAAATTTATGATTTGGTAAGATAATAAAGCTATAGGTTACAAAAAATAAAAAAAAAGAAAAAACTATAATTCTAAACGCTTTTTCAGCTGTAACTGCATTACATAATTTTGAGTAGAAAAGAATAAACAAAAAACCAACTGGCATTTCTCCCCAGAATTTTATAAAACTAATTGATTCTGCTCCGATTTGAGTTGTAACAATAGTATTTTTAATGGCTCTAACAATATTTTGATTTAATAGAACAGCAAACATTAACAAAGCCATTAAAAAAAATTTCCTTAGCTCTGATGCTCTAATTGGCCATAATATTTGTCGTAGTTTGCTGTTGCATAGTTTTTGAAAATAAGAGAAGCCCGAATTATATTGCATATAAAACATGACATTTTTGAAGGCTATCAAGTGTTGTACCAATTAATTTTTTAATGTATTGGCAGTATAACTGCATTTATTAATTGCATAATGAAAAATCTTTTTTGGTGCACCCGATTGGACTTGAACCAACAACCTTTGCCTTCGGAGGGCAATACTCTATCCAATTAAGCTACGAGTGCTTGATTAAAACACTTGCCCTGATCAATAATTATTAACAATTTACTTGTGCTTTTTAATACCAAGTCCATTATATTAATAAGCATCTTTTATTGCAACTAAAAATAATTGAACTAATTTCATATTCTTGTTTAAGTATGTCTTATAAGCCTGGGTTATATATTGTCGCTACTCCTATCGGTAATTTTAAGGATATCACAATTAGAGCACTAGAAATATTGCAATGTTCCAGCTACATATTATGTGAAGATACTAGAAAATCTCAGAAGTTATTAACAGAATATAATGTTAACAAAAAATTAATAATATATAACGACCATAGTACACTTGAAACTAGAGAATATGTTAAAAGTTTGATTATTAATAAAGAAGTAGTTAGCTTAATTTCTGATGCTGGTACACCATTAATATCAGATCCTGGTTATAAGCTCATAAAATTTCTGCAAGAAAATGATTGCTATGTTGATATAATTCCTGGCGCTTGTTCTATTATTGCTGCATTAACTATCTCAGCTATGCCAACTGATAAATTTATGTTTTTAGGATTTTTGCCTAAAACTACTACCTCCAAAGAGAAGATTCTAAGAACACTTTGTAATTCTGATTTAACCATTATTGCTTTTGAAACAGCAAAGCGGTTACTTTCATCTCTTAGTAGTATATTAAAAATTTTAGGTGATACTGAAGTATGCATTGCTCGTGAATTAACAAAAATTCATCAAGAAGTAAAAAAAATGAAAGTTAAAGCAATGATTCAATATTATCAGAGTAATCTAGTAAAAGGGGAACTAGTATTGCTAATTTCCCCTCAGTTTGCATCATACTCTAATATAAAACAATCGCAATTTTTAATAGAAAACAAAATACGTAAATTTATTAAGCAAAAATTCACAACAAAAGATATCGTAAATTTAATTTATGATACCAGTAATCAACTACATAACAAATCTGATTTGTATAAGTTAGTGACAAAAATAAAAAATAGTTTGCAGTAAAATATATTAAAATACTTTTTTTGTTAATGGAGTGATAAGCTTTTGCCCTCCCATATAATTTCTAAGATTTTCTGGAATAATAACTGATCCATCTGGATTTTGATAGTTTTCTAAAATAGCAATGATAGTTCTACCAATAGCAAGCCCAGATCCATTAATGGTGTGCAAAAATCTAACTTTTTTAGAACCGAGTTCTTTATATTTACTTAGTGATCTTCTAGCTTGAAAATCACCAAAATGCGAACAACTTGAAATTTCTCTATAACAATTTTGTGCTGGTAACCATACTTCAAGGTCATAAGTTTTATGTGCAGCAAATCCCATGTCACCGCTACATAATAACACTACTCTATATGGTAAACCTAATTTTTCCAGAATTTTTTCAGCAGCAGTAGTAAGATACTCAAATTCTCTAGTTGCAGTTCCAGGAGTAGTAATAGTGAAAAGTTCTACTTTTCCAAATTGATGCATTCGTAACATACCTTTAACATCTTTACCAGCACTTCCTACTTCCGATCTAAAACAAGGAGTAAAGGCTACTAATTTTATCGGTAATTCATCTTCTAATAAGGTGGTATTAGCAAAAATATTAGTTAGTGGCACTTCTCCAGTAGGTATTAATCTATACCCAGTAGTAGTTTCAAATGATGCGTCAGAAAATTTAGGCAATTGGCCAACATTATACATAGCATGATTTTTAACAAGATATGGTGGAGATACTTCAAAAAAATTGAATTCAGTAGTATGAATATCAATCATAAAATTAATTAAAGCTCTTTCAAGTTTGGCAAGATCATGTTTTAAAATTACAAACCTACTACCTGACATCTTAGTAGCTATATTAAAATCCATCATTCCTAAATTCTTTCCAATTTCATAATGATGTTTAGGTGATTTTATATTTGAATTGTACCACACTCTCTAAGCACTTTATTCATATCACTATTAACACCGTATGGTACCTCATCGGCAGCTATATTGGGAAGATTATTCATAATTTCAGAAAACTTTTTTTCATAATGAAATAATGAATTTTCTAGCTTATCTATTTTTTGATTAATAAGTTTAACATCACTTTGTATCTTTTCACACTCTACGCTTGATTTATTATGAGCACAGGCTATATAATTAGATTTTTCTTTTCTTTCATGCTGTAATTGTTGAATTAAAGCTATTAATTTTCTTTTTTTTAAATCAATATGCATTATTGATTTAGATACTGAATTAATTCCTCGTTTACTTAATAACTCATCAAGTTTACTTGGATTTTCTCTAATCCACTTTATGTCTAGCATTTGTTCTCGACTTTAAAATTTTACATGTTATTATAGAAGCCTCATATAATAAAATCAATGGAGTTGCAAGAGCGAACTGACTTATAATATCTGGTGGAGTTAATACAGCAGCTATTATGAAGTTTAGTACTATAGCTATTCTTCTTTTTTTTATTAATGTTGATATCGAAATAATATTTAATAAATTTAACATTATTAATATTAATGGTAACTCAAAGGAAATACCAAAAGCTAAACTAAATTGTATTAATAAAGTTAAATATTCACTCATTCTTGCTTCTAAGACTATTGGAAGTCCAGTATCTTTTAGTGATTCAAATCCTAAAAAGAAATAACATGCATTAGGTATTACTAAGAAAAAAGCAAATAAGTTGCCAAGATAAAATAATATTGGTGATATAAATATCAAAATTCTAAAATAGTATTTTTCAGACTTATACAATCCTGGAGCTATAAAGAAGTAAATTTGTGCTGATAATATTGGAATGATAATTAAAAATCCCGTATAAAATGACAATTGTAGATAAGTAAAGAATCCCTCTGCTAAACCAGTGTATATCATTCTATGACTTTGATCAGGTAAGATATTTTTTAGTGGAATAGTTAAAAAATTGTATATGTTTTTACTATAGCAATAACTTATTCCACAAGCTAGCAAAAAACAAATTAGTACTTTTAATACTCTAACTTTAAGTTCAGCTAGATGTTCACTGAATTTATAAGTTTTAAAATTCATAGTTACATTGGTTTAATGATATTATATATGCTATTATGGAAAAAATGGTTCATAAAAATGTTTCATGTGAAACATTTTTTGCAATATAATATCATTAAAAATAAAAAGTTGAATAATTTATGCTTTGTTATTTAATGAAAAGATAATTTCAGAAGTGTAAATATGTTTCAATCAATGCATAACCTTTTAAATGTTAATTATAATGTTTCACGTGAAACATTTGATAAATTTCAAAAGTATTATTCGTTATTAAGTAAATGGAATTCAAAAATAAATTTAGTTTCAGCAACTACTTTACAAAACTTTTGGCAAAGGCATATTTTGGATTCTATACAATTATTAAATTACATTCACAATAAAGATATTATTTTAGTAGATTTAGGTAGTGGGGCTGGATTTCCAGGAGTAGTATTGTCTATAGCAGGGATAAAAAAAGTAGTACTGATAGAATCTGATAGCCGTAAAGCTGCTTTTTTATTACAAGCTGCTCAATTATCTGAGCAAAAGATTGAAATAATAAATGATAAAATACAAAACTTAAAGATAAAATGTGATATTGTGACTGTTAGAGCGCTAGCAAATATAGATACAATATTGTCTTATACTAAAAAATTTATTATTAAAGAAAAATATTTAATTTTAAAAGGTAAAAGTCCACAAAATGAAATCACTCAATCATTATTACATAATGAATTTAATTATAAGTTATATCAAAGTTGTACTAAGCATAATTCATATATACTAGAAATTAAAATGCGATAAGCAATGAATAATAACACACAAATTGTAGTCATTGTTAATCAAAAAGGAGGCGTAGGTAAAACTACTACTGCTACTAATTTAGCAACAGCATTTGCAGCGGTAGGAAAAAAAACACTTCTTATCGATCTAGATCCTCAAGGCAACGCAAGTATAGGATTTGGAATAAATGAGTTAAACACTAAAAAAAGTATATATCAAATTTTTATTAACCGTAATATTAATATTTCTGAGCAAGCATATAATATTGTTCATTCTTTACTAGTGCCAACCATAGTACCTAATTTAGATATAATAATTTCTAACATTGATCTTAGCGCTACTGAAATTGAACTTATTGCTGAACAAGATAAAGAATCAAAATTAAAATTAGCTCTTAGCTATATTCAGTCTCAATATGATTATATAATAGTAGACTGTTTGCCTTCTTTAGGATTACTAACTTTAAATGCTTTAACAGCTGCTACTCAAGTAATTATTCCTATGCAATGTGAATTTTTAGCCCTAGTAGGACTAAGCCAACTTTTAAAAATTATTGATAGGTTTAAACAAAAATTCAATCCTAATCTAAAAATTCAAGGTATATTATTAACTATGCATGATAGAAGAAATAAATTAACTTTGCAAGTTGAAGAAGATGTTCGAAAGCATCTGAAAAATTTAGTATTTAAAACTGTAATTCCAAGAAATGTTAGAATATCTGAAGCTCCATCTTTTGGCAAACCAGTAATTTTATACGATCCTAAATGCTTAGGATCTATAGCATACATGCACCTAGCTAAGGAAATATTAGGTACAAATTAATGGATAATATAAAAAATGCGCACATCTAAAACTCGAGGATTAGGAAGAGGCCTATCAGCTTTATTAAACGATAATATTGGTAGCTCTTCTTCTAATATTGCTCAAAATGATTCTATTAGTATTTTAAATATACATCAGTTGATTGTTAATTCTAATCAACCAAGAAAAGCTTTTGACCATGACAGTTTAATAGAGCTATCTAAATCAATACTAGCGCATGGTATATTACAGCCTATAATTGTTAATAAAACTAAAGAAGCAGATAAATATATTATAATTGCTGGAGAACGCAGGTGGAGAGCTGCTAAAATAGCTAATATAATTGAAGTGCCGGTTGTTATTATGGAGATTGACAATAATCAAGCATTACAAGTAGCATTAATTGAAAATATTCAAAGAGAAAAACTAAATATTATAGAAGAAGCTGAAGGATACTTAAGACTGATTGAGGAATTCAACTTTACTCAAGAAGGTTTAAGTAAAATTTTAGGTAAAAGTCGTAGCCATATTGCTAATCTATTGAGACTTAACAGTTTACCTATATCAGTTAAAGAGAGTTTGATTCAAGGTAAAATTACTATGGGGCATGCTAGAACTCTTGTTGGTTATGAAGATGCAGCTAAAATAATTGAAACAATTATTAATCAAAATTTGAATGTACGACAAACAGAAGCATATATAAAAAAATTAAATAATAAAAATAAATTAAACAATAATATAATTAAGCATGTCACTAGCTCAGAATTAGATGAATTGCGTATACTTACGCAAACTTTATCAGAAAAACTGAACACAAAAGTTATTATTGAAAATTCAAATCAGAGAGGCAAAATAACTATCTTTTTTTCCAGTCTAGAAAAATTAGATACCATTTTATCAAGAATAAAGTAGCAAAATTTAAGATTTTTTATTATTATTTCAATATCACTTGAGTCTGGTTCCGTCGCATCTGTATGGCATATTTATAATAATTTACCCAAAATCTGAGATTTTAGGAATTATACTGCCATTAACATTTTAAAATCATCGAAAGTATATACATATATGATCATTAGTTCCGACTGTTTTTAAATCATACAAATATTTTCTATACTGGTAATAGTAATCTTAGTACTATGAAAACCGTTAAAATCAAGCATTAGTTGATTTTGATTTTTAATAAATCTATAATCACGCTTCATGATATTATTCAGATATTTATTTTTTTATCTTTAATTAAATTTACAAAATTTGTCAATATTATAAAAAAATTAAAGCACAATGCCGAAAATAGAGATGAAAATGAAAGAGGACTTGTGTTTAGAGTATCAAGTAGTGGAACAAGTTTATTTAGATAAGAAATATAGAAAACAGGGTCTAATAGAAAAAAAACTACACTAGAAATAGAGAACATAAAATGCAAGCGAGAGAACGTAGTCTAACTTACGATGAAATGCCGAAATTTTTACAAGTAGTAAAGCAAGAAAAGAACGAGATAGTCAAAGATTTCATATTAGATGTATTATTATCTTGACATTAATATGTAATATGTTTTTTTATAAAATTAGTTAATTTTGTTGAAAATACAAATGTTTATATATAAATTTATTGTGTAGAATTGTAAAAATTAAAGATACGGTAAGAAGCAAAGTTTTGCAGCATTTTATTTGTGTTTTTATAATATCTACCTTCTAGATTTTTGAATGTTTATATTTTTATGTTATGCACCTGTAGCTTAACTGAATAGAGCACATGACTACGGATCATGAGGTTGGAGGTTTGAGTCCTTTCAGGTGCACCATTTTTAAATTTATTTTACAGTAAAATCAAAAAATAGCAAAACAAGTCATGCTATAGTATGTCGTTACAAGATTTTAGGACACATTATTAATCCTCTCAAAAAAAGTACTCCAACCCCAGATATGATTCTATATTTTTCATATCTTTTGCTAATCCCGGCTATTCTTTTAATATTTGCATATATTTGATATGTATTAGTTTTTTTTTATCTATCTCTCTTTAAAATTTTCTGTTCCTTTCATAGTACTACAGAAATTATGTTTTGCTTTTGCAGGCAGATTTAACTACGACATTCAAGGTAAGTCTTATTCGCAATAATATGCTAAACATTTATATCTGAATTATAGCTTTTATTAATCCTAATTCTAATGAAAAAAGTTTATATCGTGTATTTAATCATGAAGGACTGCAATTTTGGTATAATAATATATTGAAAGGTCCAAATGGTTTACAGAAGGTTTTACAGGTTATTATGTAGATAAAATTAACTACTATTATTTTTTAATATTCTGAAAAATCCATTAGTAACTATAACAATAAGCTATAATTACATTTATCTTTTCATGTTTCAAAGTTAACTGATAAAGATATTGAGCAACATTTCTTTAATCCTCAAGTAGTCAAAAACTGCCTTAGTACTGGTTCTAAACTAACTTTAGCATAAATATCAGTTAATTTTATATTACTATGATTCAATGCTGCACCAATCATATATTAACTTATACCAGCATCTGCTATCCAACTTTCAAATTCTCTTTTAAATCTTGTATTCTTAAGTTTTCTATGCTAGCCTTTTGAAAAATTTTATACAATCCTATTATGGATGCTATCTGCTCCCGCTCCTATCACTTGATAGCATTCATTCACTTGTAATTCTTAATTCCTCCTGATCTATTCCTTTTGCCATTAATGTCTTGAATTCTCTTGCTATTTTTCTAGCATCTCTAACTGATAAATCTGGATATGTCCTTATCTTTAGTTTTAGTTCCTCTTTTCTATATTTCTTATCTAAATATTTTTCTTCTTGATACTCTTAAGACAAGTCCACTTTTGATCTCTATAAACTGTTTTTTCATTCGGAGTCTACTTAGTACTCGATTTGTAAACTTTAATATTATTGAAGCCATAAATATGTTAGTATTTCGTTTTAGAGTTTGGATTTAGGCAACTTCTACTATCACATCTATAAATCGAGAAGCAGATTTTTCACCTTTTAGGTGACTAATCCGACTTTTTTCATCCTTAGCTAAAGAATCAAAAAAGTTCACGTTATTATTTACAACAACAATGGTACCAGTTATAGACATAATTGAATTACGCATATTATCTGGAATACCAGCTTTCTCTGCAGCTTTAATCAAGAAATCATCAAGCATTATTTCTGGCTCTCTACTTTGTACCTGTTGTAAAGCTCTTTTTTGAGTCAAAGAATCGTTTTACGTGCAGCAAAAAGGTAATCAAAACCGCCTTACGACTGTATATCATGGCAAACAGATTCTCTCATAGTCCAAGTTTTTGGTAAAGTTGCTGCAAATAATGATTTAGTTAACTCACAGTCTCCTTTAGCAAATTGATTCATCTCCATTGCCAGGTTAAGCAAGTCTTTTAAAGCATTCTCAATCTGCGGAGTAAAGGTTTTTAAACCTAATGAAAAAGCATAAACCTTAGCCTGAGAGCCAATGTTTTTCATTAGTTGTACTAGTTCTTCTCCTGAAATAATTGAGAAGCTGCCAAGATAAGCATCAATACCGCTACAGCTCATGCTTAATGATGGTGGGGAGTCATAGCAAACGGATGAAATGATGTTCGGCTTGTTCGAGCTGATAATCCACCAGCTGCATAATATCCAGCTGCTTGATCTTGATACGATGCTAGTTACATTAACACTCATTCCTTGAAACACATTCAATATGTTCCAAGCCAGTAGTGTTGGCATTTGCAAAAAAAAATAGTAGCACAAAATTTGCTTCCTTAAGCTCATAAACTACCTCTAATTTGGTAATACAATTGCTAAATATTGTCGATAATTTTATCCTCAGAGACTATTCCTCTAGCTATTGGATATATTTTCCTGCCGTTACTAGCCATCAAATACAACACTGGTACAATGTGTTCCGGGTTTAATTTATTCAGCAACTCATTATTCTTACTAACAGCTAACAGTTGAAATTTATATTTATCAGCAAAGCTTTGAACAGTAGGAATAAATGCCTTACAGAACAAACAATAAATAACACAGCAAGTTAAGTATTACTTTTATACCACTGGCGCTATTTATCAACTATCTGCACTAGCTAGACTTGCCATAATATCATCAGAAAGGAACACCACTACCATTGATCCTCAGCACTTGCTATTCTTTCAAGATCTTTTTAGAAATAGATAAATCTTTTCTATAATTTGATATATGCTTTTCATGATTTTTCAGTGGACAAGGTCATTAAACATCTTCCTATTATACGTTAGAATCTAGCTTTAAAATATATGGATCCAATATAAGAAATATACTCTTCTTTAGATAAGTAGATATTACCTGATACTCCTAATCCTATCTGATTACTCCATATAGTTATCGCTCCTCCCAATTGATAAAGCAACTCAGGCATTTGTTTAGCAGGTTCAGAAACAATAAATATTTGTGGCATAGTATCATCATCATATTTAAGTTGCATATTACTGCTGTTAGTATACAATAAGCGATGAATATAGCTGTAAAACTCAGGTACTATGGACATGTTATTATTTTCAATAGCATATTTTATCATAATGCCTGCTCTACCAGTTAGTATATCGTGACTTCTATCTCCTATAATAAATTTATTAAAGAATGTATGACTATAATCTTTAAGATTAGTATACATAATACCCACTACTGGAGAAACAATTATCTTTTGATGATGTTGTTTTAATGGATATAAATTTCCACCTAACATACAATCACTATAGTAACCCATGCTATCAGAAGGTTGAACAGTATCGTAATATCTGATTATACTATCATACTTAATAACGCCAAGTATACCTTGTATAAAAACATTTTGCTGAGGAAGATATTTACTATTTAAAGAAAATAAGTATGCATTGCTTGTTGTAGCAGAACTTTGATCGTGTATAAAATCAAGATTTGAATATAAACCAGTAGCACCAATAATAACCTTTTCGCTTAAATATTTATTTACTGTAATAAATGCTCCATTAATGCTTGTATTATAATTCTTCTCTCCTTTTTGCTGAACTTTACCAAAGAAAATATTTCCATCAATATTCCAACAATTAGAAATATTTGATCCAGAACTTATCATTGCTGGCAATGTGGTTTGCTCAGCTGTTAGTTTAGATAGACTTAATGTTGTAACATCTCTAGCTGTACTAATAACATCAAAATTAATATTACTAGTTATTTTATCATGATTTGTAATAGCAGCTTGCAATGCTTGTTGCTGACTCTTAAAACTTTTAATTTGCTGTTCTAGCTGTTGTTGCAGTATATCTAGCTCCTGATTGTAATACTGTTGACTTGTCCTAGCTATATCTAGGATGTTTAACTGATTTAGAAGATCTTGCGATTGTGCTGATATTTGCCGTGCTTGTTGATCAAGTTGGCTAGAAAGATTAGCTAACATATCTGCAAAATCCGGCAGCATTGCTTGTTGCATGGTAGGTGCTCCGGATTGTGTTATGTTTGTGCGCAATGCTGATATAAGATCAATCATATTTTTCATTTCATTTTTAAAAACTTCTAGATCTTGAATTGCTTGATTAAGTCTGTTAGGGGCACTATTGATAGCAAGTTCCATTTCATTAAATAAAGATATAAGATTGTTTTCATGTGTAATAGCATCTCCCTGTACTGCTAAGATGCTATTTATGCCGCTTTTAATTGTGTTTAACTGCATGTTAATAAGCCTTAGCATACCTGCTGTGTTTGGATCTACTGATTTTATTGATAGATTATCGATTGAAGGTAAATTTGTTATTTCCTGTTCAAATTTAGTTATCCCATCTCCTAATTGCTTTATCTTTTGCTGGAAATCCTGTATATCTTCATTAATATGCTTAGTCTCATTGGCACTGTTTTGGCTTCGGCCTATTCTTGCCTGTAACTTGTTTCTTAATGGTACAATATTATTGGGGTTATTGACTTCTTGTGGTATTTTAGATATTATACCGTAAGTACTACATATACGGTCATACAAGACTTTCATATGATCCCTATTATTGGGATCATTATTATATTTCTCGTTTAAAGATTGCATTGTAGCATTTACATCATTCCTTAAATCGTTTAATAATACTACATACTTGAATATATCATTACTAAATATTATTTGTTTCGTTATTCTGTTTTTTTCTTGGATTAGTTGCTGCTGTTGTTGAGATAGTTGAGATAATTTCCTTTTGTTATCATATATCTGATTAATTTTACTATTAAGTATATCTATGTTTGATGCGCTTTGAATCGCAGTAGTAAAAAACAATGCAGAAATAATTAGTAATTTTTTTGCTAAATCTACTTTTTTATTAATTTTCATCATATATAGCGTAATATATTTAAGATAATTTTATATTTTTTGTAATAAATTAAAAAGATTATGTAACCCTAGAGTGCTTTATAAATAACATATATTTTAGAATTTTATATAATTTAAAAATTACTTTATAGATATAATCACCAATTTAACTATACTACTTTAATCTTAAGGAAGATTAATATATTTTAATTGCTTTAGCAAGAAAATTTTCTTAACTTTTTTGTTATGCTTAAAAATATTTTACTGAAAATCAAAGACGAACAATTGTTAAATAAATTCTTTATACTAGTTACTAACTTTAATTCACACTTTAAATAGCATTTATTACCAAATAATAAACCAATAATATGCTTGATTAATTTAGGAATAGGGAACCATATCATCTAAATTTCCTTTTAATTAGTTTAAGACTATAAATTTCTTATTGTTCATTAATTAACAAATGTAAATTTAATCACAAAAACCAACTTTATACTGTTTTTTTGCCAAGATCGGCAATATCAAATTTATTTCTGAAAGTTTTTTAATAATAAATAGCAATTGATGTAGGTCTATGTATGATAACTTAATACTTTAATTAAGATGACAATATTATTTAAGTAAGAATATTAAATAATTTAACATTCTAGCTTTTAATACAATAAAATAGCAGTATAAAGGTACATTAAGATCAGGTTTTCATAATTGTAAATAGCTCATATAAAAATATTTGAAGAGTTTTTGCAATGTGACTAATAATATTAATAATTAGAGTTTCTGAATACTTATTACAGAATAGAGTGTTGTTACATCTTTTTTCCATGAAATCCTCTATCTTTGATAATTTTAATCTCCTATTGATGATCTCTTAATCATTACCAATTCCCTTAAACTATTTTATACATAATTTACCTCTTTTTACTGATCATTTTTCAACTTTCCAAGGAAGGAAATATAATGATTAAAGTTAACTAAGAGAAACGAGAGGGAGGAAGTGGAATAGTGGCTTGCTTGAGATAATTGTTGATAATATTATGCAGCTCATTGTAGGTATAAGGTTTTTCAATAAATGCGGTTACTCCCATGGAATAAAGTAAATGTTTAGTTTCATAAGTCTGAGTATGACCAGATAGAATAATAATGGGTATACTATACATTTTTGTTATTGTATGAATTTCTCGTACAACTTGCTCTCCATTTTTACCAGGCATTACCATATCTAGCAGCACTAAAGAGAAAAATTCTGGATTCTCCTTAATCAACTTAATAGCTTCAAAAGGATTGTTAACTGGAGTGGGCTTATAACGTTCAGCATATATATCCAAAGATATTGTATCTAAAACATTTTGATCATCATCAACTATTAAAATACTTTTATTGATTCTAATATGCTCCTCAAGCGCCTTAAGAGATTTTATAGAATGATATTCATAGCTAAATTCCAGCAATAATTTTTCCATTTCATCTGTTTTACGAAAAATTTCATTCTTACTGTAAACAGCTTTATTAAACCTCCTTCTGGTGTTGTAATGGTAACTAAAGATAAACTTACTTCCTATATTAGGGCGATTTTCAGCCCAAATTTCGCCATGATGTGCTAATATAATTTCTTTTGCAACGTTAAACCTAAGCCACACCACAAGCTTTAGATTTAGTTTTGCTCTTTCTTCAAATGGTAAAAAATTTTTTCAAGCTCATTCTCAGGTATACCTATTCCTCATCCTCAACTGATACTTCTATCCATTTTTGTATGGCTTTACTGTAATTAGAACATGCCAGATTGAATATTGAATTGCATTTGAAATAAGATTTAGCATACTTTTCTTATTCTAGCATAATCAAATCAAACATAGTTTCAGCTTGATCACATAATTTAAACTAATTATATGGTTTTCAGTTACGTTGAGTTTACTACATTCAGCAACTATTTCTTTTAACATGAATTGAAAATTATTTAACTCTATATCAAATACCATTCGCCTTGTTCGAACTTCGATAAATCAAGTAAATTGTTACTATATGATACCAATTTCTCAATACCAGAATTAGCTAATGTTATTATAGTTAATACTCTTTCTTTC
>NZ_LANP01000039.1 GCF_000964595.1 Orientia chuto str. Dubai
AAATTTCCTAAATTTTATTCTCCTTATATTCGACCTTTCGCATTAATTTTTTTATAATATTGACAAATTTTGTAAATTTAATTATAGTTAAGGTTGAATATTAATTACAAAAATTAATAAAAGTTAACATAAGTTAATAGCAGGTTCTATAAAGTGCGAAAGTTAACAAAAATTAACTTTTCTTCTTCTTTAGATTAAATATGACTTTCAACCTTTTTCACTAGGATATGATCCTAACGATATAACGGCAAAATTTTATGTTAATAATTCTATCGCTTAATAGTTGTAGATGCAATTTTGCTGCTGCAACGCAGTATCTATTTGAGTACTATTGTGCTTTGTATTTTATATAAAAAGCTATTTTGTCGTCTTCCAACTAGTTGTACCATTTGCATTATCGATTAAAATAATTCCCTTACTTAATAATTGTGAACGAATTTGATCGGCCAAATGCCAATTTTTGGCTTGTTTTGCCTGTGTTCGTTTAGCAATTAATAAATCAACCTTATGCTCTTCTATTATATTGTTATATTTTATATTATTGTTATTTCCTGCATGCTGATAATGTTGTAATATTCCTAATAAGTTTCCTGCATATAATAATGCTTGAGCTAAAGCAAATTTATATTGACTTTGCTGTCTAATTTTTTTTGCAATATCTAATAAGCATACAATCGCTTTAGGGCTGTTAAGATCATCTAATAGGGAATTAACAAATTCAATAACAAACTTATTGCTTTGATTATAGTTATCATGATGCTGTACTGTCATTACATCGTTAATAGTATTATATAGATAATTAATAGTATTTTTTGCATCATTTAAGGATTTGTCATTAAAATCTAACGGTTTTCGGTAATGTGTACTAAGAAACATCAATCTTATTGCTGCTCCAGGAATGTTTTGTTTTTGTAAATCTCTTATAGTAATAAAGTTACCTAAAGATTTACTCATTTTTTCTCCTCTTACAGTTAAAAATCCATTATGCACCCAATATAAAGCATGATGAGATTTAGGAAAAGCACATTTACTTTGAGCAATTTCATTAGTATGATGCGGAAATATTAAATCTGCTCCCCCTCCATGTATGTCAAAATTTTCTCCTAAAAATTTATAACTCATAGCAGAACACTCAATGTGCCAACCAGGCCGACCTTTCCCCCAAGGACTACTAAAAACCATATCGTCATTATTACTTGCTGGTTTCCATAAAACAAAATCAGCAAAATATTTTTTTTTTTGTTCAGGATTTTTTTCAAGATTTGATATCATTGAGTCAAATGTGCGGTGTGATAATAGATTATATTCTTGAAACGTTTTAACATCAAAATAAACATGCCCATCATCAGTCTCATAAGCATGTCCAGCTTGAATTAAAGAGGAAATAATATTAATCATAACATCAATATTATCTGTTGCTTTTGGTTCAATAGTAGGGTTCCAACATCCTAAATATAACATATCTTCATGAAACTTAATGGTAGTTTCATGTGTTAATTGGAATATACTAATTTTAAGCTCCTTTGCTCGATTTATAATTTTATCATCAATATCAGTAATATTTCTTACATAAGTTATATTTTGTCGACCATAAAGCAAGCTTAGTACTCGATATAAGAGATCATATACTACTATAGAACGAGCGTTGCCAATATGAGGTACATCATATACTGTAGGACCGCATACATACATTTTTACAGCTTTATTATTTAGTGGAACAAATTTTTCCTTTTTTCTAGATAGAGTATTGTAAATATATAAGTCCATAATGTTTTTTACTAAATTTGTTTATCTAAGTAGTCTTGTTTTAACTTCTTTTTCTCCAATTAATGGCAACAAGTCCCTTAATTCAGGGCCATGCTTTATACCTGTTAAAGCTAACCTTAAAGGCATAAATAATGCTTTACCGCTTCTATTAGTTGCTTTAATAATATTTTGAATCCAATCATCACAACTATTAATAGTGAATTTTCCTGAAGGTAATAATTTAGCAGCAATGGTTAAAAAATCTTTATCCTGCTCTTGAATCTCAGTAAAACGAGGTGAATGGCATATTTGCCACCAAATTTTTATATCATTTAACGTGTTTAGATTATTTCGTACTGCTAGCCAAAATTCTTGAGTCACCTCAGATAATCCAATAGCAGCTAACTGATCCTTAATGTCATCATACTCAGTATTTATTAGAAGCTTATGATTTAGCGTTATAAGCTCATTCTCATTATAAATAATTGTACTTTTGGAAAATGCACTAAGGTCAAACTTAGTTATAAGTGATTCTAAGTTACAATGAGCGCTAACATTATTTGATGTGCCAGACAATGCTAATAAATTATTAATTGACATTGGTTCAATACTCAATTTATCTCTTAGGTAATCTATTGTAAAACCGCCTATCCTTTTAGAAATTTTACCACTATTAGACTTAATTAAACTTAAATGTCCTAATTGAGGTATTATAGCATCTAATGCTTCAAACATCTGAATTTGAATAGCTGTATTAGTAATATGATCTTCACCACGTATTATATGGCTAATTTTATATTCTATATCATCAATAACGGAACATAGCATATAAATCATAGTTCCATCCTCTTTAATAACTATAGGATCACTAATATTCGCACTATCATATTTAATTTCTCCCTTAATTAAGTCATTCCAAATTATTGGTTTGCTATTATTCATTAAAAATCGATAATGAGCTTTATATCCCTTAGCTTGTAATTTAGCTTTCTCTGCTGTTGTAAGTTGAAGAGATTTTCGGTTATAAATTGGTGGACAACCAGAGTTGAGTTGTCGTTTTCGCTCTGTTTCCAACATTTCAGGAGTTTCATAACATTCATATAACCTACCAGTGCTAATTAAATGCTTTTTAACTACTTCGTACTTGTTAAATCTGCTAGATTGAAAAAAGCAGCTATCCCAGCCTAGCCCTAACCATTTCAAATCTTTAATAATTCCTTCGTAATGCTCTATCTTACTACGCTTTTGATCAGTGTCATCTATGCGTAAAATAAAACGTCCATTATACTTTTTAGCATATAACCAATTTACTAAAGCAATTCTAATATTACCAATATGAAGTGTGCCAGTAGGAGAAGGAGCAAATCTAGTAATTACAGTCATTTTTAATTTAGTAAATTATTTTAAGATACTAATTTATTATGCAAGATTATGTGATTATTACAATACCTCAGTTTTGCCTTAGGAAGGATTAAATAGAAGATTTAGAGATGAAAATTGTAAAAAATAGTTTAGTAATAGATGGTTTACAAAGTGTAAGGAATATTCTATGGAATATTTTTATCAAAGATCCATATGGAAAAAAGATATAACAAGCCCTAAATTGTTTTGCAAATAATTTTGTTAAGTAGTAATCAATGGATTAATAATATTTTATTTAATAATATAAAAAGCATGAAATCAGTCTTCTTCAAAAACTTTAAATATTGTTATATTAGCTATTTACAATTATAAAAATCTGATCTTAATATATTTTCATATTATCATTTTATTACAGAATATAAAACTATTTAATTAATATTATTACTTGAATAGTGTTGTTATCTTAATAAAGCTACTGGTTATTATATACGGACTTACATCAATTGCTGTCACTATTAAAAAAATCTTTCAGATACTACCATAAGCTGTTGTAGTTACTATTATACCGCCATCGCCCATGGTTTCGGGACTCAAATTTACATAAGGAGCAAAATTTTGCTGAGCAATGGTTCTATTACCTATATTGTAATTATCAAAGTTTATATCAACTACATTTGATCCTAAGCTGCTAGCAACGGGTATTGGAGAGAATTGTCCAGCTAGGTTAGCTGTAGCATGTGCACAAGCTTTTAGTACTGCCCAAGATATCATCGGTATAGAGGCTAATAGCATCTGAAATGTTGCATAACTGTGTAATATCATTTCTGCAAAGCTTCCTTGCGACAGAATGTTTAAACCATAACTGCCACCAAGTGCACCAGATTTGTTTGCTAGGCTAATCATTCCTAAACAATGAATAATTGTAAAAAATACTGGCCAACTTGCTACCCAAATTATCAGCATAACCCAGGTCTTTAATATGTTATAACCACCTGGTAACATACTCATTGGGAACACAATGAAAATCATTGAGATTACTACAGCAAAAAATACCGAATGTAAAATAGGCATCATATGAGAAGCTATTTCTCTCCTGCTATCAAGTACGAAAATGACTGTTGAAACAGCCCTCTAACAACGCTCATACTAACTAAATTAGGATAAATTCTTGTTAACGAAAATTTCTCACGCCAATCATCATATGATTCACGATTAGCATTAAGCATCATTGCTTGCTTCATCCATTCATGAACGCTAGTTTGTTCTTTTTTCAAATATTTTAGCGTATCTTCAGTCATTACCTTCAGTCTTTGATTTAAGACCATTATCAGATTGCATGCCAATTGCAGTTGCAAACTTGGTTAACAGC
>NZ_LANP01000040.1 GCF_000964595.1 Orientia chuto str. Dubai
ATGTATTGAAGTAATAATTGTACATTTTTTTGATACTTTTCGTTTTTCATAGTTGCTTCCTAATTTATAATTGAATTGGTACCTCAAATGAAAAAGTTATATAACTACTCTGTTCGGTTACTCTTAGGCTTCCTTTCATCTGATGTGTAAGATGTTTGATAAATGCTAATCCTTTTCCTAGTTCTCGATATATTTCTAAATCTTGATTCTCTAGTTCAGCATTTATTCTTTGCAAAAGGTTCAAATATGTTTTCAACCCCTTGTAAAACATTTTGTTAAGCTATTTTTTTTCACAATAACCTCTCCAAGTTTTTCACTTCCTAACTCTTCCTAATCAAAAACTAAGGTTATTAAGATTGTTAAGGTCTTTTTTATATGGGAAAGCTAGAAATTAGCTTTTATACTTACAGCTCCTACATGAGCAATATATTTTTCAGCTAAATAAGCGCTATATGATACTTCAAACCCTATTTTACTATGCCATATAGTTACTGCTCCTCCTACTTGAGTAAGTGATGCAGGTAGTTTTGCTGGTTTAATATTAATAGCACTAGAGTTTGCTGAAGGAAAATCTTCTAGTTTTATATCACTACGGTTAGTAAATAAGTTGCTATGAATGAAGGTATAAAGTTCAAATATTGTTAATATATTTTTATTATCAATAGTATATTTTTTATTATCAATAGTATATTTGATTGCGGCTCCTACTCTACTGTCCAGTACATAATGTTTTGCATCACATACAGTGGTATCATCAAAGAATTTATGGCTAGCGTTTTTACATATAATGCCAACTGCTGGTGATAATATTAATTTTGTACTATGTTTTACTGGATATAAAGTACATCCTAACATAAAGTCACAATAGTAACTTTGACCATTAATTTCACTGTGATATTGATTAAGTATACATTCAGTTTTGCCATCATACTGAATAAAGCTGATTATGCCTTGTGTAAATACATTTTGCCGAGGATAATACCTACCATTTAAAGATAATGAAAATATTTTACAGTCTATTTTATCAAATATGTACTTAATATTTTTATTATATTGAATATTATGATTTGAATATAAACCAGTAACACCAATAATAGTTTTCTCATTTAAATATCTATTTACTGTCAAAAATGCTCCATTAATGACTCCCTCATGCTCCTCAATTTCTTCATTTTTTTCTTGCCTACTTGGAATAGTAAAAACATTTCCCTGAATGTTCCAACAATTATTATTACTATCAATGTTTAATCTAGAACTCATAATATTATATGAGTGCTCTTGTTTCATTTGTATTTTAGATAAAGTAGCTGTTATAGCACTTACAGTAGTACTAGCAGTAATATTTACAGCATTAATTACTGCAGTATTATGATTTTGTATAGCTTTATGTAAAACTTTTTGCTGACTATAATGTGTATGCTCAACATTATCAAGATCATCTAGTGCTGATTAATAGCGAACACCTTTTGATTAGCAGTAATTATTTCTTGATTTAGAGCAGTTATTCTCTGATTTAGATAATCTGTCTCCTGTTGTATTTTCTGCCTTGCTTGTCTAAAAATCTGGACAAGTTGTAGTTGTTCCTGGAAAGTAATTGGTAGAGGAATTATCTGCATAGTAGTATTAAATTTCTGTACATCTTGTTGTACTTGCTGTATTCTTTGTATAAGAAATATTTGTATATTTGGTTGTATATCAGCTGCTTCGGTTATCTGTGTATTGATTTGGCTTACCTGATCTAGATCAACTATTATTGCTTGTAGTTGCCGTTTTAGTTGATTGAAACCCTGATATAATTTCAGCATTGCTCTGTTGATCCTATTACTCTGCTGCTGCATTAACTGATTTAATAACTGATGCGGAAGTGCTTGATCTAAATCATGATGTAAACTCAGTAGAATCTGTATATTTTGTCTAAGTTGCTGATTTTGCAGCTCTAAAACTGCAATGTATTGTTGTATATTATGCAGCTGATCACTCTGAACAGGCAACATTTGCAGGTCTATAATCAACTGATCCATATAATTTTTTGTTGGAAGGCGTGGTATTATTTGGTTTATATCCATTATAACTTGATATGTTTTTTGCAAAACTTGCATATCTTGTTGTAGCTTAGGTATTTGTTGAGTAACAAACTGCTCTCTTTGCTGCTCTAACTGACTTATATATTGAGTTATCTTGCTCTTATTCAGATTTAAGCTAACTTTTAGCTTGCTTTGATGAGTATTGTTATCAAGTTGTAAATTCATATCTGATATACTTTGAGCTACATTAACAAAAAGCAATATGGAAAGAATTAACGATATTTGAATTACTGTTGCTTGTGTATTAATTTTTATCATGTTTAATTAATTTATTATTTACTTATGTTATGCAGTAATATTACAAGAAATTAAATTTTTCAATTTAAAGTAGTATATCGATTAATTTGCTAAGATAGTTATACTAAAAAATAAACTGCTTTAGAGTTTATTTTATGTTTAACATCAGTTTTGAATTAGAAAGTATTGGGTATAGAAGTTAGAAATGTAAATTATAAAAAATAGTTTAAGAAAATGTTTACAAAGGATAAGAAACACTTTAAGGAGATTAAAAAATTCTCACAGAGAAAATCTCACGAAAAATAATATAACAGTGCTATACTGTTTTATAGATGATTTTATTTAAAATAGTAATCAATGGATAATAGTTCATATTCTATAGATTCAGTAAAAAACATTGTTTAAAAAGATGTTTCACTTGAAAAAATAAAGTACCTCCACCAAGAAATAATTTAGTATGGCCCTAAAAGAATATGCTCTAAATAATTTATTAATAATTCTTATTTCAGCTTGGATCAGCATAGCTGTTAAAGCATTGATGAGTAGAAATCCCAATGATGATAATAGTAATATGTGGTTTATATTGGATGAACTACCAGCCTTACAAAGAATTCCATCTTTACCTATTGCTCTAGCTGAAAGTAGAAAATATGGTGGTTGCTTCGTTGCAGGATTACAGAATATTCATCAATTAGAGGAAATATATGGCTCGCAGGAGGCCTCTATGCTTGATCTATTTAATAGTAAATTTATTTTTAGATTAGCGATCAACAGACGCTCATAAATCGCTTTAACCTTGGAGAAGAAGAGATAATTGAAACCAAGAAAATTTATCCTATGGCTCAAATACTATGAGAGATGGAGTAAATATTCACACTATCGAGCGTAAAAAGCTTTTAGTTATGCCATCTGAAATTATGAATTTACCAACCTACGTGCTAGTTAAACTTGCTGAACTTTCCATAACTAAATTAAAAATGAAGCTTCAGACCTTAAACTTATGGGCTTATAATTGCTCAATAAGTTAGTAATTAATCAATACTGTCTTTTAGGCCAATATTCTGTTTTGATAAACCAGTATTTTCAGATACAAATTCATTCGGAAAGCCGATTTTAATAACTTCATTGCCAGCTCTTTTTTGGCTCTTTTTGTTTTCCAATCTAACCTTCAGCTCTGCCTTCATCAATATATTTTTCAGCAATTGTTCCCATAAGAGTTTCTGTCTCCTCCTTTGAAAATTCTGGCTAGTATTTTTATCAACTTACTTTGCTCATCTTTACTAACCTTATTTCCAGTGTACCATAATAGTGAAGTCATGTAAATATATTCACGTTTTTGGTCTATTAAGACTGCATCCTTAAATAATTCTAAAAATTCTTCCCATATGGATAGCATATTTTTTGAATGTACATATTTCATGAAATATGCTAGTGCTGCTGTTGCTTTGT
>NZ_LANP01000041.1 GCF_000964595.1 Orientia chuto str. Dubai
CTTTGCAATTAGGACAACATCAAGAAGCAGCAGAGGATTGTAATAATGAAGAAGTTGCCTCAGACATATTAGGCTCAAATTAAAAAGTATATAGGATCTAGTTGTGATCCTATAGGTATTCAAGGTAAGCAAATGCTGTTTTTTAAGAACTATCTTGATTTAAAAGTTCTTTTGAACCAGCACTCATGAATTGAATTTGTATCTGAAAATTTAGTATGAAAGAAACAGTATCCACTTAGCTCATCAGCCTGATAGTTTAAGGTATCGAGCAAGAGGTACAAATTCTTGCTCAGTTTCAATGACTATTCTTTGTCTTTTATCATAAGGTTTTATTGATACAGTTTTAATATTATGTAAGCGGTCGCTAATTAATAACAAATCTTTTTTATTTTGCAGACGCAATGTTTTAATCATTTGCCTAGAACTAATTTTTTTGTTACACTAATTCTAGTAAGATCAGAAACCTGTTCTGCAATTTTTTACTAAATGCCTCAGCAATATCTTCTTGTGTAAGACTTGTATCTTCGATAGTTCATGTAATATTGCTGTAATAATGGTGTCAGTTTCAAAGCTATAGTCTGCTACCATACATGCTACTTCCAATGGATGCGTAGGTTCTCCTGTATCTTGCTGTCCATGATATTCCTTAGCAAAAGCTTTTTCAACATTATCGAGATCAATTTTTGTATTAATCTCACATTGAACATAAACAGCTTATTAGTAAGCTCTCACTGTAGTAACATAACATTTTTTTCATCTCTAGCTTTAATAAATTATACCTATACCATCAATATACTCTAATCTCAGATAAAATCTTGGAAAGGTGCTAATTAAACTTTTTCAGCAGAAACTTAGTCTTCAGCAAAAAAATGCTAAAATTACAATGGAAGAACTCAGTTTAAAAGATAAAGAGCGTAGAATGCGTACTCGTTGTCTTATAGAAATTGGTGGTTTAGCTGTTAAAGCTAAAATAGATCATTTACCTACTAACAGTCTATTTGGTGCTTTTATTTATCTAAAGGATACTTTAACCAACATCCAACTGTTCAAGATCATTGGACTAAAATTGGTAAGATATTTTTGATAAGGAGCAAAAAAACAAAGCCACTGTGATTTTAAAATTTTTCTCTGAACCAGATGAAAACACTAAGAAGCACATTAGAATGCATGGCTTAAACTGCTACCGTAATGAATGGAATGGCCATGTCAAAGCACTCCTTAAAGCACGGCCTACTCCATATTCAATATGAGCTTGAGATTGTATCTCAGGTATCTTAGGTTTTAAGAGTATTTATCAAATAAGAAGGTTATATATAATAATATTGCTTGCTCTTTAATTAGTTGTTTTTAATTTTATTCATTATTGAATATACTTGACAATCCAAATATAATCAACTTACTATATAATAAGTGAAGTTAATTAATTTAAAGGGAAGTTTATGTATAGTGTTTCAAGCCAACAATTAAGTACACCATCTAATAGAAATAATTCAGCCGAGATAGTGAGATTAGCTGATAGTTTTATATCGAAAAAATGTGGTAATAATACTTTAATCCTGATTGGATGGGATGATGATACATATTTTAACATGTATACTCAAATATCAAATAGTCATCGCACTCGGGGGCAATCAGTTAACTACTATATGTTAAGTGGTAAAAGCATAGTATTGGAATACCTTAACCACCGCCCTCAAGAAAGAGATAATACATTATATACTGTAGAGGAATTTAACTATAATCAGCTAATGGGTATAGTTGTGAAGCATGATAAAGAATATATTGATCCACCACAAGCAAAATCATTCGAAAATAAGAGTCTAACTGTTGTGTCTAACAATCTTGCTGAAGATGTAACTGAGCAAATACAAACATTTACTCAAGATGATAGAATCAGTTATTATAGTAATAATATCAATATTTTTAACGATGTTGATGGTTTTCAGAGAGAGTTTGCTTCTGAATTAGGACTTGCTATTGTAAGCTATGAATAGTAGGTTGTTTGAGGCTATTATTTTAATCATAGAAACAATATCCACTTAGCTCATCTCTAATAGTTTAAGGTATCGAGCAAGAGGTGTAAATTCTTGCTCTGTTTCAATTATCATATGGATGCGTATAATATTGTTAGCTTATTCAATAGAATCATACTAAAGGCTTGACGAGTTTTAATGGAATATTGAATTGAAAGCTTGTGTATTTATTTTCTTTGCTTTCTAGTATAATTTCTCCATTCATTTCCTGTATAAATTGCCTTACAAGTTTCATTCTAAACCCAAGTGTAAACGCTTCTTCAAAATGCAGGTCTTTTGAAATTCTTTATTTATCAGAGCTACTTTAGTTTCTGGCATGCCTAGTTCTGTATCATTAACAAAAACTTCTAGCCTTCTTTGTTTGGTTGTCATTGGAAATAAAGTTATCTCATAAATCTTATAGCATTACTAATTAATCGTAAGTACTGTCTGTATTCTTAATTATCACCTATAACTTCCTTTATTGTGCTTAAATAATCGCAGCTAAGTTTTATTCCTTTTATCTCGCCATTGTATTCATTGCAGATTGAATAATCTGCATCTCTGTTTCTATATTAAATGCTTTTTCCATATATCACCCCTAATGATTGAAAATGCTAAGGTATTGAGCATATATCGGTACACGAATATAACTTCTGTGGCTATTGTATGTAATTTCTCCTTTTATTTCTTGAAGGATTAGCTTAACAAAGGTTAGTCCTAATCCTAATATGTTATCTTGATTCCAATCCTTAATGGCACTATTTATTTTTTCTTCTACACCTTTGCCATTATCATGAATTGTGAGTTGCAGTGTTTTGTCCTGTATTTCTGGATTTAGTAATTCAACTTTAATCAATACTTTTTTGTCTTCTTTTCCAAATTTATTTGCGTTATCAAGCAGTTGAGTTAGTATTTGCTGTATTTCATGCCTATATCCAATCATACAAATTTTTTCATAGTCATAATCAGTTGTAACAGAGAACTTTGATTCATTGTTCCTTACATCAGCAATTGCTTTTTCTAATAGATTATTTAAATAAATTTTTTCATGGGATGTGGATAGGAATAACATCTGATATTCCCTTATAAGCTTGTATAGAGTGCTCTTGATTATCTTGCAATCAAGAGACTCTTTTTGAATTATTTTAAATAAACCTATTACACTTAATTTTAGTCTTAGTATTTGTTTTGTAAGGTTTGGAAAGTCTCCTTCTACTAAATATTGAAGTAATAATTGTACATTTTTTTGATACTTTTCGTTTTTCATAGTTGCTTCCTAATTTATAATTGAATTGGCACCTCAAATGAAAATGTTATATAATTACTCTGTTCAGCTACTCTTAAACTTCCTTTCATCTGAAGTGTAAGATGTTTGATAAACGCTAATCCTTCTCCTAGTTCTTGATGTATTGTTAAATCTTGATTCTCTAGTTCAGCATTTATTCTTTGTAATTTTTCTTTAGGATAC
>NZ_LANP01000042.1 GCF_000964595.1 Orientia chuto str. Dubai
TTGGTGAAATCTGCAAGCCAAAATGAATAAAAAGTTAAACATATTCTCCATGACACATTTCATTACTTAATAAAACAAGTCCATAGCTATAATTTCTACTCTAGAGGCTTTTTTTTACCTGCTTCTAAGCTAATAATTGTTTGTTAGTTATTTAATCTTCCTATTCAAATACCGAAAAATATCATCGTAGAACTTGATTTGATAATTGGATCTTATTACTCATGTATTTGTATAATCAACTGGAATAATATCTAAGTTACCATTATCTTTCTTAGTAATTATATAATTTTCATTCTCTTTGAGAGATTAAACTTGAAGCGCTGAATATGCTATAACTTCTGCAATAATGAAAACGTAGCTATCACTCATATAATGTTTAGCTATCTTTTCCTAAAATTAGTTCTTCATCTTCATATTTAAATTCTCCATTTATATATTATTTTATCAACTTGCTTTATTATTTTCTTATTTAAATGAGATAATTCATTTGCTACTCCGCATAATATATGTGCTACATGCTCTATTTCAGGTACAGATCTAATCTTGTTACGTGGCCAAGTTTCATCCATTAGCATGACTTCATCTATAATTACTACTTCACATTTTCGATTTCCTTATGTGCTACATTTCTTATGTTCATGCCTTAACCAGTCAAACGAAAACTTTTGTATTGGTCCATATACTAATCTTGTGAGTATCATACCTCTTTTCTCTTGCGCAAAAGTTTAATAGCTCCTCAACATTAGAACACAATTTAAAATAGTATTCTAAAAAATCCCTCTGCTCATTCACCTCTCATTGCGCTAAAATACTAGATAACTATATTCTCTGTAATGCTTTAATAGCTACTAGCATTACACAAATTGTAGGCTTTCTTTCTCCAGTACCTATTTGTAATAATATTCCTTCATTATTTAACGATTAAAAATATTATTGTTTTTAAAAAAATTCTTGCATTATACCCTGCCTTGCAATAACTCAACTATCTCCTCCTTTGCTTCTACTTAAAAATTCTATTTTTGTAAACTGTATTACCATGTCAAACCTAATTCTTACCGGATTTTTACAGAAACATGAGTTTTCAATTTTGCTAGTAGATTTTTTTCAAACGCTTAGCAGTGATTTTTTGATCAATAAACTTTCAAGTTTATGTATTTGCTGTATAAGCTTATCTTACAATGAAGCTTCTAACTTAATATTCTCTTTTAAAAGATACTTTAACATAACATTAAACTGTTCAAGATCATTGGACTCAAATTTGTAAAAACATTTTTGATAAGGAAAAAACAAAGCTACTGTAATTTTCAAATTTTTCTCCGAACTATATGAAAAACTAAGCACCATATTTGCCTTCATGACTTAAAATGGGATCGCTTCTGCAATGAATAGAACGACTTGCTATGTCACTTCTTAAAGCACGGCTTACTCCATGTTCAATATAAACTTGAGCTGGTATCTAATGTGTGAGACAATACTAATATTGTTAAAATACAAACATTCACTTACTGTGCATTATCGTATAATTCTTCGCCAGATTCTCCTATAGCTTGCATATTTGTATTATGGTTTAATAAGTTTTTATATAGTTCAATTGTACAAGCTTTTTTTAATGATTGTAGATCATTATTATTATTAATATGACTTAATATTATTTCTAGGCAATCCATATTTAACACCAGTAATTTACTTTCTTCTAAATGTGATGCAACTGATGGCAATTTTCTTCCTAATATTTGTGTATCTTCACAGATCTTAATTATATCTTTTTTAGTTAGTGCTATATATTGAATTGTCAGTTGAATTATATTTACAGTATCTATGTGATTCTGAGCAAAAGCTAAATTGGAAGCAGTTTTTTTACTATTATCTCTTATATTAAAATTTGCACCTGAGAGTATAAGCAATTTGGCAATTTCTGAATAACCTGCAACAGCAGCATAATGTAAAGCAGTCCATTGCTTCATCTTATCTGTTGTATCAAGATTTGCACCTGCGTCTATAAGAAGCTTGACAGCATTTAAATTACCAATCATAGCAGCCATCTGTAAAGCAGTGAAGCCAAGTCCAAGGCATTTTGCATTAGGATCTACACCATCGTCTATAAGAGACTGAGTTTTATCTAAATCACCTTTTTGAATAGCATGATGTAAAGGGCAGCAGATATTAACAGTTTTTTTACTATCTTGTCTATGTTCTTGTGATTCTGATTTTGTTAATTTATGGCTTTCAATAGGCTGATGTAATTTACTCATTTAATCATTTTTTAGTTAGTTTAGTTAATCATTAATGGTTTTATTGAAAATTTTGCAAAAGTTTAATAATTACTAATTTTTATATCATAATTAAGTAACATGCGCAAGATTATTATATATTTTATGTGTAAATTCAAGCACATAATTTAGCTAGCATTAAGTATGAATATTTACTTAAGTATTTTTCAAGATCTAGTAGTTTAAGGTATCGAGCAAGAGGTACAAATCTCTGTTTCAATGCCTTTGTATTTTATTATAAGGTTTTATTGATACAGTTTTAATATTATGTAAACGGTAACATTATTTCATTAATAATAAATCTTTTTTATTTTGCTAACGCAATGTTTTAATCATTTGTCTAAAACTGTTTTTTTTATTACCATAATTCTAGTAAGGTCTGAAACTTATTCTGCAATTTTTTTACTAAATACGCCTCAGCATTTCTTTTATAAGACTTATCTTCGAGAGTATTATGCAATATTGCTGTAATAATGGTGTCAGTGTCAAAGCTATAATCTGCTACTTCCAATGGATACATATAATATAGCTCTATGTCTTTGATGCAAAATTATCGAAAAAAAAGATATATTAAAACAGCTTTGTAATAATGATTATTAATAATATTAAGGCTTGTTTTTTGCTATAATTGACAGCAGATATTGTTACTAACAAAATTACTTTCTGCATCAGCAGCAACTGCTAATAAAACTTTCATTCATTTGTTGATGGCAAAATGAGAATTATTTAGAACATCTTCATTTAGGGAGAATACTATAAATTAGTATGAACCATTTCTTGATAAAGAGAATTTATTTTTTCAAATTAAGTAATTTTTGTAAACAATATTTTTATCTAACATTAATCTTGACTTAATCACTAGTTATTATGCTGTAAAAAAGAATCCAGAAGAGGTTAATAGATTACTAAATCCATATCATAGAAACCATTCCAAAAACTATTACTATAGAATAAGAGGTATATTATAATAATGATCATAATAATATAACGACAAATTATATCTTCATAAGAATTATGCAGCAATGCAAATAGTCATCTTTTTGCATTGCTTGCATTTTTTGCCATCAAATAATAATACTAAATGTAGCTTTTTAGCACAATAAAATGGCTGTATGAAGAAATATGAATTTTGTAATC
>NZ_LANP01000043.1 GCF_000964595.1 Orientia chuto str. Dubai
CTGAGTAATGCAGAACTTATTGGTAATAAAGGAGCTGTTTTATGTATATTAGCCATTATTACTTCATTATTAGAATCTATTAGAATTGCTATCTAAAACTGAGATTAAATACAATTATTGACAAGACTAGTATATTGAGTCACTATTTTTTAATAGATGTTAACTAATTATTTATGATGGTTGTTATGCATTTATAATTGCTAACTAAAGAATCAAAGGGAATTTAAAATGCCAGCGTTAAATATAGACCTAATTTTAGTAGGATTGTTCTTGATAATAAATTTAGCTATAGGGTTATGGTATGGTAAGGGAGTAAAATCTATAAAAGACTATGCTCTTGGTGGAAAAAATTTCAGCACAACTGCACTTACAGCAACTTTAATAGCTACCTGGGTTGGAGGTAGCACTTTTAATTTTGTGTTGTATGAAACATATGCTCTTGGAATACTTGCATTACTTTCTGTTATAGGGCACATTTTAAACTTTCTCATAACAGCTTATGTTTTAATTCCAAGAATGCAGGAATTTTTTGGTAAGTTGTCAGTTGCAGAAGTAATGGGAGATCTTTATGGCAAACATGTTAGAATTATTACAGCTACTTGTTCTATAATTAGAGCATCAACAAGAGTTGCTATGCAAGTTAAAGTTTTTTCTACTATGTTTAATCATTTTTTAGGGATAAATAGTTTATATGCGACTTTAATTAGTAGCATGGTAGTCATTATATATTCAGCTTTTGGAGGAATTAGAGCTGTAGTATTTACTGATGTTTTTCAGGCTTTAGCTTTTGGAGCTTTTATTCCGACTTTAGCAATACTTATTTGGAGTATGTTTGGTAGTTGGGAGTCTATAATAAATACTATAAATACTAATCCCATATTAGACTATAACATATTGCTAGACTATAATAATTATACTACACTAAAATATTATGGAATGTTTTTCTATTGTTTCATTCCTGAAATAAATCCAGCTATGTTTCATAGGGTTTTAATTGCTCGTAGTACAGTACAAGCAGCTAATGCTTTTAAAATTATGACTTTATTATATTTAGCGTTTTGCTTTTTTGCTGGTTTTATAGGATTAACATTACTCTCATCACATCAGACAATAGAAGCTACTAATTTAGTCCCATATATAATAGATAGCTACGCTTATACTGGATTTAAGGGATTAGTAGTAATCGGAATTTCTGCTATGATTATGTCAACAGCAGATTCATGGATTAATTCAGCTTCTGTTATGTTTGTTAATGATTTATGTAAGCCTTTAGGTTTATTTAAGAATAATTCAAAGCTAGAAATTATAACTGTAAGAATATTTGCTATATTTATTGGAATATTAGGATTATATATGGCATTGTCACAAAGAACACTGCTAGATATAGTACTGTTTGGGGCTAGTTTTTCGACTCCAATAGTAGGAATACCATTACTGTTTACAATTTTAGGATTTAGAACTACTACTAGAGTAATAGTAGCTGGAATGGTTGCTGCAATATCAACCACATTTGTTTGGAATAAATACTTTAATGCAGCGCTACCAATAGGTGATATCATACCAGCTACTATAGCAAATTTTACAGTAATGATGATAATGCATTATGGTCTTGGTGAGCCAGGTGGATGGGTTGGTCCTAGTGATCGTGGGCCGCTAAATGTTCTTAAAGAAAAACGTAAACAACAAATTAATACTATTTCTAGCTTCTTTAAATCGCTAGTAACTAACTTTAGTTGGAATAATATTTGTGCTTATTGTAATAATGAAACATTTCGTGGTAAGCACTATTATATTGAGTATGCGGCTGTTGCTCTATTATCATTAATGGTTATGTCATTATGTGGGCAAGTAAAACATAAAGCTACTTCAGCATGGTTGATTACTAAAATATCTATTACTCTTTTAGGATTGGTAATAACTACATTATTACTCTATAATAAGAAATGGAATGAAGATTTTCGAAATAAATATCTAGGCTTTATTTGGCATATTGCAATATTTTATACTTTAGTTTTAGCAATACTTTACTAACATTATTGGCGGTTCATCCCAATATTACTAATGTGTTTTATACTAACTTAGTTGTAACAGGATATTATTACAATGGCATACAGCTTTGTTATGATATTATTAGGTGTCCAGTTGGTACTGTAGTTTTTAATATGTTAGCTAGCTATGGAGGCTACTTAGTGATTATGATAAAGTTAATAATGACTTAGAATTATATGTTATGTGGGCAATAATATTATTAGCGCAATATTATTGCTATTAGATTAAGCAAAATCAGTTTGTTAGTAACACAAAATGTATGCTACACTAAGGATAATGTTGATGTACTTAATCTACGTTTAGATGATAAAAGTCAAAAAATGGAAGCACTTCTTGAGACTAAAAAATATATACTTAATAATTTAAGTCATGAAATAAAGTCTCCTTATCTGTAGCACGTACTGCATTAATTTACTGAATAAAAGCTACCAAAATACTATAAGAAGCGAGATTCTAGGAGAAAGAAAGAGTATTAACTATAATAACATTAGCTAATTCTGGTATTGAGAATTGTATCATATAGAAAATTTACTTGATTTATCGAATTGAACAAGGCGAATGTATTTGATATAGAGTTAAATAATTTTCAATTATGTTAAAAGAAATAGTTGCTGAATGTAGTAAACTCAACGTAACTGAAAACCATATAATTAGTTTAAATTATGTGATCAAGCTGAAACTATGTTTGAGTTTGATTATGCTAGAATAAGAAAAGTAATGCTAAATCTTATTTCAAATGCAATTCAATGCCCTTCTTTTTCTAGTATAGTTTTTAAATATGGGCTTTTATGAAAACTTGCATTGTCCATCACAACTACAGAATTATTAGGTAATTTCGGTATTAAATCATGTTTTACTCAACCGTTAAATAATATTACAGTCAAAAATTGATACGGTTAGCAGCGATTTATTATGTGCCTATAGTTCTTTTTGACGGATGCCAATCATGCATTCCGTAACATCTCATGCCTTCATATCCGTTAGTTCTAGGAGCACTAGAAATAAAACCGCTCTCTCATAAGACAATAACCTTTCCTTA
>NZ_LANP01000044.1 GCF_000964595.1 Orientia chuto str. Dubai
TTGAGCTGGAGATGCAGTAATAAATAGCCATCCTGTTTCATTGGAAAACCATTCTTTTATACTAAACTTACCACCAGGTTTTAAGTATTGCAGTGAAGTAATATTCTTTCCAAGAGTAGACTGAATCCCAGAAGAAGTTTCAGGGGCACTTTCGCTTATAATACCTGCTACAGCTGTGTTTCTAAATGCTTTTGCAAATTGTCTATTATCAGAGTAAATAATTGTATCTATGAGTTGTTTAATATCCTTTTGATATAGCTTCACTGCCTCAGCTAAGACTAATTCAGCGTTTTTAGTAAAAAAGTTATCGATTCTAGGATTATAGCTACTAAAGCTATTGGCTATATCATGAAAATCAGCTATGAAACAATCATTCCAAGGTACCAATGTTCACGTTTGTCTCAAGTGGATTAAGTAGCTTATCACATCGAATAAAAATCTATAATAAAAGCACCGTAAGGTCAACAATTATTGCTCGCTGCAATCGAATTTGAGGTAGCAATTCATTAAGCATTTTTCCAGAACCAGAGTACCGGTAATAAGAATGTGTTGTCTTTCGCTATCCTTTACTAATGGAAGCCTGCAAAATTGATTTTGAGGCCTTTTTAGCTCTTTTTAGCATTTTAGCTAAGTATTATAGTCTACAAGATCAGCACCTCTAATTTTGGCCTTAATAACCGTTTTTTTGCCTTGAGCAATAAAGAAAACAATTGAGATTATTGCACCAATAGTAAAAACAACTAATCCTTCTAACAATGCTGAATTGATTAAAAATTGCCATAATTTGTATATTCTCAATCCATGTTGTCCAATATAAAACTTATACACAAAGTCTTGAGCGTTGAGATAAGTCCATTTTTTAAGCATTAAACTATAGAATTTAATACCTATTTCATCGATATCATAAAAATGTTCACCAATTGCTAGCTTAAGCTGTACATATCTCTCGATCGCAAAATAATACAAGCTACTTAAAAATAGTTTTTGATATAGTCGCCATAGAATCCAGAATATCGATAATCCAAAGCCAATTGTTAGAACATTAGCACTACCTTGGCCAAACATTCTTAACTTATGAGCAACTAGCTGTGAGCCTCTAGTAAAATGACCTTGATTCTGAAAATTCATCAATCAAGAGTATTTTTTTAATATCTGTAGTTTTTGTTCATATTCTTTTGCAACAGTAAAACTTTCTAATTCCTTTAATCTCTTACATGCTGCTTCATATTCTTCTATAAGATTAGGCATATATTTAATCGCTAAATTAAAATTTTCTTTAGCTTTTGAGTATTGTCCTAAGCTCACTAGTGAAATTCCTTTTTCTAAATAACTTTCTGGAAAAGCTAATTTATATTTTATGGCTATATCATAATCTGTTATTGCTTCTTGATGTTGCCCTAGTTTTTCAAAAATCATTCCTCTACGATAGTAAGCATCTGCACAATTCGGAGCATAGTTAATTGCTAGATTGCAGCTCTTTATTGCTTCCTGATATCTTTTCAAGAGGCTTAGTGCATAGCCTTTATTGTGATATGCCTCTATACTATTAGGATCATATTTAATGGCTAAATCAAAACTTTCTATTGCTTTCTGAAATTGATCACAAAATATCTGTACTAAACCTCTATTACTATATGCATCTGAGTAATCAGGCTTGTATTTAATAGCAAGATTATAGTTTTCTATTGCTTCATAAAGCTGCATTAAATACATTAATGCTATACCTTTGTTATAATAAGCTGTAGCATAGTCAGGTTTATACTTAATAGCAAGATCAAAATTTTCTATTGCATCTTCATACTGTCCTAAGTCATTTAAAGAAGCTCCTTTATTATTATAAGCACCTGCAAAATTAGGCTTGTATTTAATTGCTATATTACAAAGTTTTATAGCTTCTTCATTTTTTCCAAGTTTTCTATAAGATACGGCTTTGTTATTATATGCTTCTGCAAAACTATGATTGCATTTAATGGCTAAATCAAAATGTTCTAAAGCTTCTAGTAGTTTTCCTAGATCATCTAAAGCCATTCCCTTACCGTTATACGCTGATGCATAACTTGAATTATATTTAATAGCAAGATCAAAATTTTCTATTGCTTCATGATATTTTTTTAGTTTTAGGAAAGAACTTCCAATATTGAAATATTCTTTTGCTAGAAGAATACTATCTTGAACTCATCCTGTTGAATTATTTGCTGTTGTTCAACTGCAATAGCTGGATTTAACAGTATTAAAATAGCTGTTATACATATATTTTTAATAAATTTCATATGATTACTAATTTTTTTTCTTCCCATTTATAACTGCTTCTACTGCTTGCTTACCCGCCATAATAGCTGCTGAATTAGAAGTATCATCAAATTCTTTCTGTATCTCTTGAGTCTTATTTTTAATACTATCAGAAATTTTATTAAGATTCTTTATTTTTTCATGACTGCTAAAAGTTTGTTCTATATTTTGAGAATGTACTTCATTGTTTTTATCACTAGAATTAATAGCTTTTAATCTTTCAACATTAGTATCAAAAATATTTTGTAAATCTTGCTTAGTAGAAATATCATCAATATCATGATTTAAATCTTGAGGTACTGTACTATTAACTTGAGCAACTTTAAACGCAATTTGTGCCGCTTCATCCGAGTGATTTCTAGCCCATAGAGCAGCTTGTGCTTTGCTATTTACTTCTGGTATTTGATCAATAATTTTATTTAGTACAAGCTCATTAATGTTACGATCAATAGTAGCAGAGTTTTGAGATACATAATTAATACTATGACTAAGTTGCTCCATTTCTTGCTTAGTCTTAGCTATTTCTTGCCCAATAGATTGTTGCTCCGAAAGATTAGCATTAAGATTTTCGCTTAGTGACTGTACCTTACTATCTGTGGTATTAAATCTTCCTTCTCTTACTGCAGTCTGAATTTTTGATAATGCCTCACTATATGATTGTTGTTGATTTGATGAGTTGCATTGCTCATTATTATATTTGTATTCTCCTGAAACTTTACCTCCAATATTTAGTATGCCACCACCAGCTCCTACA
>NZ_LANP01000045.1 GCF_000964595.1 Orientia chuto str. Dubai
AACCTAAAGTTTTATTTATATTGATCCTCTGTTAAATTCAACTATATTGTAATAATAATTTCCCTGAATAAAGTTATCCGTATAGCTTGTACAACCCAAGAACCCTAGTTTTATATCTACTCTATGCCGAGTTATACTATAACCAATTCCTGCTTCTAATGTACTATAGTCAGTAGCAATACCAGTTGCAAATTTTAGATAAACTGACGAAGAATCAACACTAGAAGTTTTTATATGAAGCTGTGCATATCAATGGCGCAAATAATACTACCACTCTTATCTATTACTACCTTTTTAGGTATGTCGTTACTCTCTTGAAGGCTTTTCTGAAAAATGCCTTAGCAGCCGCAGCATCCCTACGTTTTCTTAGTAAGAACTCGATAGTATCACCACAAAGAGTCAATAGCTCTATATAGATATACCCATTTACCATGAACCTTGATATATGTCTCGTCCATTCTCCAACTATTTCCAACTGGCTTCTTACGTCTTCTAACCTCTTGATCTATCAAAGGAGAAAACTTAATTAACCATCTTTTGAAGTATAGCGTGATCTATTGTAACTCCCCTAATACTTGCTATCTCCTCTAATTCTCTATAACTTAACGAAAATCTATACTTCATACACACAAATAACATTATTATTTCAACGGATATTGTGCTAAGACAAAATAAATTTTATATAGGGAGATCATTATGGAAACTATTGAAGAACTTTTATCGGCTAATGAAGTTTATAAATATAGTCGTCAAGCTATTTGGGAAAAGCGATCTTCGATAAGAACTAGACCTAGAAGATTTGTTTCTGAAGATGATTTAGCAAAAATGAAGAGATATACTTTCTATATCCAGGCAACCTATTTGTGTACATCCTATTATTTTAAAATTAGGTGAAGGAGCTAGAAAATATATACTTACTTAATCTGTGTATAAATTTATGATGGATGTTGCAATTCTCGAAACTGAAATTGTAATTCTCGAAACTGAAATTGTCAATGTCGGTGCATTATTGGTTGCTAATAACAAATTAAATTTCAGTTTTCCACACAATCTTTGCCATGATACCTTGTTAGTCATTATCGATGAAGCATATCATGCTTATGAAGCAAGTTGAAAGTTTAACCGATATAGTATGATCCAAACGATATAACTGCAAAATTTATCTATCTTAATAAATATTCCTTCAGAGGAATTTATAGACTCAATAGAGATGGTACATCGGCTCCAACATTTTCTGATAAGCAATATCTTAAGCTCAATATTGGCTCTAGAATATATAAATGTAGCAAACTTTTAACCGGTATATCAATTTATGCAATAGAACCGAAACAAGCAGATTTTGTTTATCTTGATCCGCCTTATCATAAATCTGGAGAACGATTCTACATCAAAATTTCATTTAATGAAAAAGAGCAAATTAGACTACGAAATTTTGTTCATGAATTAACTAATAAAGGTGTTAAAATTATGCTTTTAAATAATAACACTACCTTCATTAAAGATCTATATAAATACTTTCACATCACGCCTGTTAGAGTTGCATACTCTATCAATGAACAACGTAATCATGTTAATGAATTATTATTACCAATTATTAAACTTGCTAGTAATTAAAGATTAATCCGCCATCCAAAACGCATATTCAATGTAGATCAAAAGTGAGTATACATAAGGATTTTGATCGAGAAAGATTATCAAGACATTTTGTTTATAAATCATATGATGTGAAGAGACTCAATTGTTCTTTAATCATAGTTCAATAGGCTTACTTGCTTGGCCACTAGTAGGAGCAACGGTTCAGGCATAATAATATTTGTTACCTTTAGGAGAGTATTACTGCCAACATTAAATAAGCATGAAGCAACCCCAAAAATAGAACTTCAATTTTTAGGTTGATTTTTGAAAGCAATATAGAGAAATATATTAAAAAATTAAAGCCCACGTGCATCATGAGAAGAATCTATATCTCCTAATACTTGTATTTCTGAATCAGATGAAACTTGATGCGTTGCTATAACTGATGGATCATCAATTGCATTATAAAATATCTCCTCACATGCTTGCGCTTCTTCAGAAACAGGTTCATCTATAGATATCAATTCACTTATATATCTTTCTTTGCTAGCCATTGTTTTGCACTTATCCCAATTCCAGTATGGAATTCTAAGTACTTTATATTGATACAAAGATAATAATGTACTATTAAGCCTTGTTGAGAAATTAGGAGCATTGTTATCGTCAAAATGAGATGGCCCATCTACTTGTATTACTATATTTTTTCCTTTAATGAAGATATCAACATTGGAAGCAATGTGTTTAATATAAAACTCTCTTTTGATATCGTGCTGTGCTAATACTTTTTTTACTACCTTAAGGATATCCAGTTGTAAATTTGAAGTACGACAAGGTTCTAAAGTAGATTTATACTTTCTTTCAAGTAATTGACGGTTTTGTGAAGTCAATATACCTGTGCCTGTTTTACTAAAATAAAAATGTGCTTTTAAAATTTGACTAATCTCCTCATTATTAAACAGTGTAGTATTGCTGTTAACAGAATCGATAAATTGCTGTGGTACTTTAATTTTAGAATTACATAAAACATTTAGTATAAATATATCATGAATAGAATTAGCTAAATTTTGATGGTTAAATTGATCTATAGTTGCAGTAGCATGATTTATCCAAGCATTAATAAAATCATCTGATGGATGTATCTCTAACCTTCCGCAGGCCCATATCGAATTAGCTAAATCTTGAGGTTTAAAGTGATCTATAATTGCAGTAGCATGCTTTATCCAAGCTTTTACAAAATCCTTTGATGGATGTATCTCTAACCTTCCGCAGGCCCATATCGAATTAGCTAAATCTTGAGGTTTAAAGTGATCTATAATTGCAGTAGCATGCTTTATCCAAGCTT
>NZ_LANP01000046.1 GCF_000964595.1 Orientia chuto str. Dubai
ATTAATCTTGACTTAATCACTAGTTATTATGCTGTAAAAAAGAATCCAGAAGAGGTTAATAGATTACTAAATCCATATCATAGAAACCATTCCAAAAACTATTACTATAGAATAAGAGGTATATTATAATAATGATCATAATAATATAACGACAAATTATATCTTCATAAGAATTATGCAGCAATGCAAATAGTCATCTTTTTGCATTGCTTGCATTTTTTGCCATCAAATAATAATACTAAATGTAGCTTTTTAGCACAATAAAATGGCTGTATGAAGAAATATGAATTTTGTAATCTACTTTTTTAACAAAATCTATCAACAAAAGATAATATAGTACTGTTATATCTTTTAATATTATTTGATAATTTTGTTAAATATCTCCATAGGATCTCTTATCCTTATAAACCATTTTGTTATTTTTTCACACACAATTTACCTTCCTATATAACTCATCCTCTCTAATCCAAAAATGAGAATAAATAAGATAAAAAACCATCCTATAGGTTTTAATTATTATCACATAATAGTATGTTATTTAGTAATAATGCTTATGATATATAAATTCTTTTATCACCAAATTTAATTCTAAAATTGTCCTATTATTATTCTAAAACGATAAAGATTCATATATAGGTTCACATGGATATACATTGCTATTAGAGATTTGTATATCAAGGTCATCCTGGTGTATCTCAGCAACAACAAAATCTGTTTCTGCTACTGTTGAACTATTATTAATATTTGAGGAAGCTTCAAGAAAACTCTTTTTAGAAAAATCATAATTTTCTATAACAGCAGAAGAAATAAAAGATTCTGTTTCAGCATTATGATCATCGTTTTTTTGACTAATTTGTAGGTCATTGTTTTGTTTATTAGACTTATAATTACTATATATACGATAAATGCAATAACCGCCAATTGAAGCTAGACATCCAAATATTGTTATTGATAATGCAATACTTGATGATGATTCAGGATCATTTTCTTCGTTAGCAATTTCGCTTTTTGTAGTTACATCTGTCATTACAGTAGAGGTTGCTTCCATGGCCGTTGAAATACAGTTACGCATTATTTCACAAGCACCTTTATTTACAGAATTTATAAATTCAGTTGCATTGGCAACTCTGACCGCATATTTTGTCCAATCTTCATCTATATGACTGTATTCATTAATTGGTAATTCTAACAAAGAATTACAATTCAAAGCAGAATATTCAGCTATCTTAATGTCTTTAGCAAATCTATCTTTTGGACAAAGTTCCAGCTTAAAAACGTTTCCTCTAATAGAAAACAGATCTTCACATAATGCGTATAAGTCTTGCTTATTTTCTTTTATCCAAATATCAATATCTGTTGCTATAGATTTAAGTTTCAATAATAACGGTTGAGTGTAATTAAACTTACGAGCAATAATACAATCATCTTGGTTATCATATTGGTCATCAGCAACTTTGCTTGCAAGACTTTGGAGTATATTATTATTAATTATCATAAAAATTCTCTTTTTTTGTTAATATATATTAAACCTTCTAGCAAAAAGATTAAAATACATTAACATTATTAGCAATATTAATGTTGAAATGTATTAAAATAGCAAAGTATTATTGCAACATTTTTTAACTTTTATAATAATAAGATGCAATGAAATTAGTATGACATATTAGATAGATTTTAGAAAAAAGGCTATAATGGAAAGAGGAAAATGAGCTTTGAATGAGTATCAAAACGTTTTGGAGAAAAGTATTTGTATGGAGTAAGATTGCCGTTAAAGAATGAGCTCCAACAAAAATTTCTATTGATAAATTAAAAGAAGATGTGTTACAATATAGTGACGCATACCAATATGAAAGAGCTGAGCAGCTAGGAGTAAGTAAATTTGGTATACAAAAAGCATTAAAGAGATTGAACGTATAAAAAAAACTTTACAACACCCGAAGGCAAAAGAAGAAGAGAGATTAGAATTTCAGGATAAGATAAAGGTATAAAGGAAAGGTTATTGTCTTATGAGAGCGGTTTTATTTCTAGTGCTCCTAGAACTCACGGATATGAAGGCATGAGATGTTACGGAATTCATGATTGGCATCCGTTAAAAAGAGTTATAGGCACATAATAAATCGCTGCTAACCGTATCAATTTTTGACTGTAATATTATTTAACGGTTGGGTAAAACATGATTTAATACCGAAATTACCTAATAATTCTGTAGTTGTGATGGACAATGCAAGTTTTCATAAAAGCCCGTATTTAAAAACTGTGCTGGACAAAGAAGGGCATACAGCAAATACTAACTCAACTACTTGATAACGCAAATAAATTTGGAAAAGAAGACAAAAAAATTAAAGTTGAATTACTAAATCCACAAATACGGGACAAAACACTGCAACTCACAATTTATGATAATGGCAAAGGTGTAGAGGAAAAAATAAATAGTGCCATTAAGGATTGGAATCAAGATAACATATTAGGATTAGGACTAACCTTTGTTAAGCTAATCCTTCAAGAAATAAAAGGAGAAATTACATACAATAGGCCTACAGAAGTTATATGTCGTGTACCGATATATGCTCAATACCTTAGCATTTTCAATCATTAGGGGTGATATATGGAAAAAGCATTTAATATAGAAACAGAGATGCAGATTATTCAATC
>NZ_LANP01000047.1 GCF_000964595.1 Orientia chuto str. Dubai
TACCATAAATTCATTAAAGCTATGCCCTTGTTATAATAAGCCTCAGGATTATTAGGTTTATACTTAATAGCAATATTAAAATTTTCTATTGCATCTTCATACTTTCCCAAGTCATTTAAGGAAGCTCCTTTGTTATTATATGCTTCTGCGTAGTTAGGTTTGTATTTAATTGCTGTATCGCAAAGCATTATAGCTTCTTTATTTTTTCCAAGTTTTCTATAAGACACAGCTTTATTATTATATGCTTCTACAAAATTAGATTTGTATTTAATAGCAGTATCATAATACTTAATTGCTTCAGAAGTTTTACCTAAAATATCTAAAGCTATTCCTTTGCTATTATATGCCGATGCATAACTTGGATCATACTTGATAGCAATATCAAAATTTTCTATTGCTTCCTGATATTTTTTTAATTTCAGGAAAGAACTACCAATATTAGAATATTCTTTAGCTAGAAGAGTACTATCTTTATCCTGTTGCATTATTTGCTGCTGTTCTGCTGCAATAGATGCATTTAACAGTATTAAAATAGCTGTTATTATATTTTTAATAAATTTCATATGATCTCTAATCTTTTTTATTTATAACTGCTTCTAATACCTCTTTACCTGCTTCTACTGCTTCTTTTCCTACAAGAATAACTGCTGAATTAGAGATATTATCAAATTCCTTCTCGATCTTTTGAGCCTTATTTTTAATACTATCAGAAATTCTATTAAGATGCTCTACTTTTTCAGTATCAGTTATACTGCTCTGTTGTTCTATATGCATTTTGATATTATTGCTAGCTTGATTTCTTAAATTATCGATTTTTTCCTCAAAAGCGTTTTGTAAATCTTGCTTACTAGAAATACCATCAATATCGTGATTCAAATCTTGAGGAACTGCATCATTAATTTGAGCAACTTTAAAAGCAATTTTTTCTGCTTCATCTGAGTGATCTCTAGCCCATCGAGCAGCTTGTTCTTTGCTGTTTACTTCTGGTATTTGATTAATAATTTCATTTAATACAAGCTCATTAATATTACGATCGATAATAGCAGAGTTGTGAGATACATAATTAATACTATGACTAAGTTGCTCCATTTCTTGCTTAGTTTTAGCTATCTCTTGTCCTATCGATTGTTGTTCAGACAGGTTCGCATTAAGATTTTCGCTTAATGACTGTACTTTGCTATCTGTGACATTAAATCTTCCTTCTCTTACTGCACTCTGAATTTTTAATAATGCTTCACTATATGATTGTTGCTGATTCGCTGAGTTGCCTTGGGTTACTTCATTGTTTTGATTTCCTAAAACTCTACTGTTAAATCCAAACTTGTCAACACCAACACTAGCGCTAGTGCCACTGCTTTTACTATGACTACTACCTGTATGTTCAGTAGTAGCTATGCCATCTGAACTCACGACTTGCAGGGCTTGGGATTCGCTATCAGTGAGGCCTATAGATTTAGCTTCATCGTGACTCAATCTTTGACCTATTTCCATAGCCATGGAGTTTCCTGTTGAAACAAGCTCGCTTTCTCTTTTTGTTAATGAGTCAAGGAAGCTTTGTGAACGCATAAACTGGTTTTGATAGCCAGATTGTAGCAGCGCAGAAGATCGGTAGTTATTTACTAATGAATCTACGTTTTCAGCTATAATTTGCCGACCATCTGCTGTTGTAGTAACTCCTCTGCCACCATCATACATGTTTCCAATACTCTCATTTAAAGAAGGAGCAAAATTTTGCTGAGCAATGGTTCTATTGCTTATAGTTATCAAGGTTCAAGTTATTATCAACTACATTTGATCCTAAGCTGCTAGCAACAGGTATTGGAGAAAATTGTCCAGCTAGGTTAGCTGTAGCATGAGCACAAGCTTTTAGTACTGCCCAAGATATCATTGGTATAGAGGCTAATAGCATCTGAAATGTTGCATAGCTGTGTAATATCATTTCTGCAAAGCTTCCTTGCGACAGAATGTTTAAACCATAACTGCCACCAAGGGCCCCAGATTTATTTGCTAAGCTAATCATTCCTAAACAATGAATAATTGTAAAAAATACTGGCCAACTTGCTACCCAAA